>CAJXJP010000001.1 GCA_913055215.1 uncultured Candidatus Altimarinota bacterium
GAGGTAATGGCCGCATGAAAACCAGTTTTTGCTTATCATGGCGGTTGATTGTTAGAAACAGTAAAACAATGAGTGACTTGAGATTTTTTTTACAATAAAGATGGATCAGATTTTGTTAAATATTTTCAATTATTTGATGATAAAAATAATAACTGAGAATTTTTATCAGAAAATTGCAAAAAACAAGCTGAATTGTTTTCAGATAAGAATTTTGAACAAGCAATTTTTAAAATCATAAAAAAAACCGATGCATAAGCATCGGCATACAAATGTATGAAACTCTACAACGTCAGTTGGCTAGGTAAAAGTTCACAATGTCCATACATTGTCTCCTTTCACAAGCAAATATAAACAATGTTTAATGAAAGTCAATTTTTATATTGATTTTTTACATTTTTTTTACATTGTATTAACAATATAATATTAATTTTCGCTATGAAATTTTTAAAAGAAAAAAACCTTTTTAGTAAACTTACTGTTTTTTTACTATGCATAATGCCGTTTTATGTATTTTTAAAAGTCTTTTTTGAACATAAACTTGGCTTTGATAAATTTTGAATGTTATTAAAAGAAGTCCCTATAGTTCTCCTATTTGGAACTTTATCATACTATTATATCAGAGATAAAAAATTACCTAAGTTCGACATACTTGATTATTCTATATTTACATATTTTGCTTATGGGATAGGAATAACACTCCTTAATGGACATGGAATAAATTATATTGTCTACTGAGGAAGATACGATTTTCTATTTTTCTGAGTATTCTTAATATTTAAGCATTCAAAAGAATATTTACAATATAATTTTAAAGAATTAGTAAAAATATTTTTCTTAAGTGGTTTAGTTAGTTTATTCTTAGGTCTCATGATAAAATTTATTATGGATGAAGAATATTTAACCGTATTTTGATATAGTCACTATATTAGCAATTGGACATATAATTGATCAATTCCAAATTATCACTGACTAGAAAATTCATGAATTAGAAGGTTTCAAGGATTATTAGAATGACCAAATGCAATGTGATATTTCCTTATTGTATTGTCAGCTTGTTTTCTCTATTTACAAAGAAAAAAGAATCAATATTACGTTTATTTATTTAGTTTTGCTTTTTTATATTTAGTACTGCTTACTTACTCTCGTTCAGCATTATTATGAATAATATCTGCTGGTGGACTACTTTTCCTACTGAATATAAAATATATTTACAATCACTATAAAAAATACTTCCTGGCCGCTACTGTAGCGCTTATATGTTTTACATGAATTTTATGATTTGTATTTCAAGAAAAAATTTATAACGCAGTCATTCGTCCTTCATCTACTGCATGACATATTGAAAGAATGGCAATTTGAGTTGATAGGTTCTTAGAAAAGCCTCTTGGTTCATGATTAGCAACATCTGGCCCAGCATATAGAAATGTTTATCCAGAGAAAAATACAAGAGAATTTGAAGAATACTATATTCCTGAAAGTTGGTTTGTTCAACAATTAACAGAGTGAGGAATAATATATTTTACGTTATTTTGTTTAATATTTTTACTCATTTTAATAAGGATTTATCCAAAATCTAAAGTTATGTTTGCTGCACTTATTGCTGTTTTAGTAATGAATGTATTCTTACATATTTTTGAATCTACTCACATGAGTTACGCCTTTTTCTTACTTTTATGAGTCTTATACGCAAGTGGAAAAAAATGAAAAATTCTTTGAAAATAAAAACTCGCAATTGCGAGTTTTTTTATTGAAAATTATATTTTGTAAATGTTAGAATATAGATACAATAATTTTGTTTTTATACACTAACATACACTATTTATGAGAATTTTAAGGAAGCTCATAGCAATCGCTATATTAGCAATTTTCTGTTTCAACATAACAGGAGTTTCAGCTGCAAGTACCGATATGCAACGTGCATCAAAAAATATAATTCTAACAAAAGTAGAATTAAAAAAGATTAGAAATGGCGATAAATATATCAAACAACTTGATCTTGTAACAAAAAAATTTGCAGGGAATGAAGAAAAATTAAGAGAGTTTTCAAAAAATATTAGTAATGCAAAATACAAACTTGCTTATAGTAAATCATGAAAATCAAAAAGAATTTTAGCTATTCTTAACTATTTAGAAGCAAAAGTTAATTATGAGTTAAAAAAAATAGCCGCTCAAGCTGATGAAAAGCTTGAAAAAACTTTGGAAGAAGTAAAAAAACCAACAATTTCTTCTTCTGATAAGAAAAAAGTTGAAGCTGAAATTGTAAAAATTCAATCAAATTTATTTGAAAATTGAGTAAAAAACTTTTGAACACTTACAAAAGAATTTGAAAAATTAACAAATTATGAAAACAAAGGTGATATCAAAATGAACCTAAATATTGACCAAGAACAAATTTGAAAAGTAAAAGCTGAATTAAAACTCAACAATTATACTGCTAAAAACTCAAACTTTGATTCTCAATTAAAAGGACATTTATCAGCAATGTTAGATGCTGCTCCAAAAAATCAAGAAGCAGTAAAATTAGAATTTTCTAACTTTTTAGACTTCATTCAAAAAGATTGAAATATGTATATTCTTATGAATGATTTAAAAATTGTTTCAGAAGAAAATGTAGATAATCTAAAAGAAATGATTGAAACTGCTAAAAAAATTGCAGAAGAAAACGAGTATATAGAATTTTCTGATAAACAAACTCAAGAAGCAATGAGAATATTAGAATCTTTTGCTCCAGAAAAAATAATTGCAGATGGAAGAACATATTTTTCGAAACCTATGTTTACGGCATATAAAAAAGAAGAAAATAAATATTATTTAGTTCCTTCAAAATATGCTTGTGACACTATGAAAGAAGTAATGAATAAGTTTGATCCAATACATGGTAAAACATGTAGTACAAATCAATATAACGATCTTGTAAGAGAAATGCTTGGTGCGGGAAATCTTACGCTTGAACTTTGAAATACAAATACATTAGCATTTTCAGTTGATACTGCAAGACATACAGATATAGATAAATTAGATATCACTCTTAAATTTAATGATTCTTCTGTAGAAGCATTAAATATGATGGTATTACCAAATCAAAAACAATTAAAAGGTGAAAAGTTAACAATTGATTATACAAAAAATAATTCATTAAACGCTTATTTTTATGCAAATAAAGGAGCTATTAATTATTCTTTGAAATCTACACTAGACAGAAATAATAAATTCTCAGAAGTTACATATACTTGAAATTCTGCAACAAGATACCAAGATATAATTTCTACATTTACTCTAAACAATGGTACTTTTGATGGTAATTTTGATGTTTTAACAAAAAACTTTAACAAAGCTGCATCTAAATATAGAGAAGAATTTAAAGCACAACTAAACGGAAACCTTGATAATAAAAATGATGTAAAAGATTTTACTTTCACATATTATCAAAATGACCTTCAAAAAAATAAGAAAGACTTAGAAGGGACAATTAGTTACAAAAATAAAACAGTAACCGTTAAAAATAAATATACAGGATACAAAACAAATGCGGACTTAAGCTTTGTTGGAAAATGGGATACATATAATAAAAACTTCAAAGATTTTGATTTTAATCTTAAAGTATCTGAAGATGAAAAATATGACCTAGTTGTATCTGATATTTCATTAAAAAATGGTAAAATATCTGGTCTAACTGTTGTTTCTAGTGAAAAACAATATTTAGTGAAAATCAAAACTGATGGTTCATACGAAAAAGATTCTATAACTTTAAAAAATGCTATAGATATTCAACCAGAAATTATGAAAGCACTTGATCCTGAAACTATGCAAGTCTCAGTAAGAGATAGTTCAAGATTTTGAGATTTATATGAAATTCAAGATGAAATAAAAGCATTTGCTGATGAAAACGACTGAGTGTTTCCAACATCAAAACAATTACAGGAAAAATCAGAATTCTTACCTCAAGATCCAAAAGGATGAAAAGAAATTAATGAATGTAAATTTGGTTATACATACCAAGTAAATAAAGATTTAAGTGTTTATAAATTAACGGCTTGTAGAGAAAAAGAAAGTTATGATGGAAAAATGAAAATGACTCTTGGAAACTTTAAGCAATATAATCCAGTAACTTATAAATTTGAAGAAAAAGAAGTTACAGGAGAAGTTATATATATTCACAACTATAATAATTGGGAAAAAGTTTCAGAAGAATCAAAATGATTAAAATCTGCAACAGCAAATTATAATATTTCAATTGATTCAAAATGAACAAAAGATAATTCAAATATCTATTTTGATTTCAAATTCAATGATAAAACTATCGTAGATTTTGAACTAGATGTAAAATCAAATACAGAATATAAAGATGTTGAAATTGAAGCACCTAAATCTTCTAAATCATATGATGAAATTATAAAATAATTCATTTCAAATAAAAAACCAAAGCTTTGCTTTGGTTTTTTATTTGGCTTCTGAACTCTATTTCATATACTTATAATCAATATTTAAAAATTATCTATATTTTATGAGATATCTATTTCTGATACTTTTATTACTTATTCCGAATTATGCATTTGCCAGTGAAGAGCAAAGAATAATTTACTTACAGCATAATGCTTTAAGAAATGAAAAAATTCAAAATGGGAATTTTCGTATTTATTCAGATAAAGAACTAATAGAAGATGCTCAAAAATGGGCAAACTATTTAGCAAAAAATTATAAAACAGAACATAAAAATATAGCCCCTCATAGCAATAGTTTTCAAACTCAATCTCATAGTTTATACAATGAAAATCAATGAGAAAATATAGCATGGTGAAAACCAAGCATGAGTCTAAATAGAGCTTTTATACTATGGGCTGAAGAAGAAAAAAATTATTATCCACAAGAAAATAAATGTCGTGGAGTTTGTGGACATTATACACAAATTGTCCGGGAAAAATCAAAGTTTGTATGATGTGCTCAAGCTCAATCAAAGAATAATTATGGACAATGGGTTGTCTGTCGTTACTCACCAGCTGGAAATTATGTAAACAAAAAACCATACCAACATCAACAAAACTTTTCTAATCCATTATATGCAAAAATTATTCTCTCGATTGAAAATATAGAAAAACTTTCAAAAAAATGAAAGAAAATCAACAAACAATTGGAAAAATTATTTATCAAATTTGATAGCAATAAAGATAAAGAAAAGTTATTAAAGTACCAGGAAAAGATTTCTCCTATTTATAATAAAATTATAAAAAAGAAAAAACTTTCAATAAATGATTATATAGTTATACAACTCTATTATAGAGTTCAGTTAGAACTGTATGGAAAATAAAAAAAGAGCCTACGGCTCTTTTTTTATTGCATTATATATTCTCATTGGACTTTATACATAACCTCTGCTACTGTTTTTGCAAAATGTGCATCAACTAAACGCAGAATAATGTAATCTGATTCATGAGAGTATTCTAGCTTGTAGTTCCCATTGATAGTATCGATTCTCCCATCTTTGTAAATAATAAAGAGTGGTTCTTTATGTACATCACTGTTTCTATAAATAACCAGTGATCCTGGATTATAAGAAACAGTTTCTGGGATCAAATAATAATTATATGTCGATTTATCTAAGAATTTCACAAACAATCAATGTTTATCACCAAGTTCAAAATTTTCAACTAATTCAGTATGTGTAGTATTTCAAACTTTGATTTCTTGATTATAAACTGTTTGATTATTTTTTATAACATTAATCGATGGATAAACTCATTTATTTCTCACATCATTTGAAGAATAAGCTGATATTTTTACTCATACTTGTTTTGCTGTGATTTTTCATGTAGTTTCATCAATTTCTGCAATAGTAGTACCATTTTGAGTTAATGTTAATCAAGAAGCTTCTTTTGAAATAGGGAAATTATATTCTCATTTTTCTGTTAAAGTTTCTTTCGTTTTATCAGCAGATTGTATAGGGGTAATAACTCCTCATCTTACTCTGAATAAACGAACCGGTTCTTTTTCTAAATCTTCATTTATATAACCTGTAATTGTTTCATTATTCACTGTTTCGATTTCCGGAACTGGTGAATATACCTCAAAATTAATATCTTTTATTAGTGTATTTCCATTTGCATCAGTCATTCAAATAGAAATTTCTTTTTCAAATATTGAATCATATTCTCAGAACTCTGCTGTTATTTTTGCAAGAGTTCTTTGAATTGATACTTTTTCAACTGATTTATCATTTCTTGGATTTCCATCATTATTATCATCAACTTTTGGATCCATATCAATCCAAAAATCATGAATGTTTTTAATTCAACCATCTTCATAAATAAATGGAGTGAAATCAAAAACTTGTTTTTGGTACACAGGGATTCTAATAACTTGTGCTAGTGATAATTCAGGAGAATTGTCATCTGCTACCACTTGAGGTGCCAGTAATGTTAATTTCGAAGAAGTTGAATATTTATTATTACGGAAAGCATAAGCTTTTGCATAATAGTAATCATTTTCTTGATTTACACGAATTACATGGGATTCAGCAGTATATCCAAGATTGTATAATTCATATCTTTCAATATTGGTAAAATGAAGGTTTGCTTCAGATCCATCAAAATATTTTATATCAACATATGATTTTTCAGAAAGTCATTTTTTATCATTTTTAAACCAGATTTTTGTACCAAATCATAATGGTTTTCATAATAATAAACGTATTTCCTCTCCGTTATATGTCAATGTATTTGTATTTTGAATATATGCTGCATTATTCGCTCAAAGAACTTTAACAGTAGCATCAAATACGACATGAGAATATTTAGGAATAAGGACTTTGAATAATTCCTCTGATCCATCCATTCTATAATCTAAAGTAACCGATTGTTTTCATGCATAAACCGCAGTTCAAACTGAAATATTAACAACCGTATTTTCTGATAGATTTTTTGTAATATTTGTTAAAGATGGTGTTTCAATCGTTAATCAATTTAATGTTCAAGCATTATTTATATATGCTAAATTAGAATAAAGAGAGTATCAATGTAGTTTTGAATCTAACAATGTATTTTCAGTATTACTAAATGCATCAATAATTGATTTTTTTGCATTTTTTGGACGATACGAATCATTGTTTTGATTTTCAAACTTATCAATAATCGGATAATACTCAACTCTATAATTATTAATATCAGAATTTGTTGAAGCCTTAAATTTCATATTAATTGATCCGCTATCAATAGAGATTTCATTAAAATTATTTACTGCTGGAATAAACTCTCAACTAAAGAATTTATTATCGTCAGAACTAAATGTTAAAGTATTATAATCTTTTTTATTCGTTCTAATTACATCCAAATTTTCTTTAAAGTAAATTGCTCATTTTGACATATACAGTAAATCTTCATCTCCATCAGAATCCAAATCGATCACTGTAGTTTGTTCATCTCCATCTACTTCTTCTAGATAATCAAACAATCTATAACTTGTATCATCTTCAACAACATAAAGTCCTTTATATGTATAACCATAATCAGAATTATTTGATGCACTACAAGTGTTTGCAGAAGCTGGCTTTTTACCGGCTCATGACCATGTTCAAGTTTGTGCTGCTCTATATTTATCAATTGGAGAACTAACCGCTGCTAGTAATTCTGTTCCTTTTTCTTGAAGATCAGTTTTATACTCATCATCTCCAGCTTCAATTAAGTTATGTGCCGATTGGATAAATTTATCGTTATATTTCGACAATGCATCATTGTAAGCTGTAATACGTGATTCAGTTTTTGAAACAGGAATTGTATATTTTGGTTCGAGTAGTTTTTGAATATTTTTTGATTCTTCTTTCGTTCTTTGTAATTCAGTAGAAAGAATATTTTTTAAAGTTTCAAATTTTTCATAATTATTATTTTCTAGCTCTTTGATATATTTATTTTCTTTTGAGTAGCTATAATTATCAACCTCATTCCATACATTTCTAAGTTTATCAAATTTAGGATCAGCAGCAAGCTTAGGTGACGCAAGATTATCAAAAACTGTTTGTTTAAATTCAGTATTTGAAACCGTTATATTTTTATTTTCTTCTAAATGGTTTAAGCCTTGTTCAATTCATGCTTTAGCAAAGATAACTAATGCTAATACATTTTTCATTATATTTTCTTGAGAAATTTCAGTTTCAATATTTGATGAACCGTCAAGATTAACATCAATTTGAGTAGGAATAACTCTTGAGAAATCTAAATCAGAAACTTGGATATCTAATACACGAGTTGCATCATTAGAGAAACTATTAATTGGCATCGCAATTTGTTCAGCCAATTGGATAATAAAGTCTGTTTCAAATTCAAGATTTACATAACTTGTAACTTTAATTGCATCTACAAATGGATAACTAAATTGAGGTAGACTCAGATTTAAGAAATCAGTCGGAAGATATCATTGTCTTTCCGTAATAAATGCAATTTGATCACCAGCTCTCCATTCAGGTACAAATGGACTTGTTTTCAATAGACACATTGCCTTTGTAATCAGTTTCAAAATATCCACTACTCACTCAAGTGAGGCAAATAATTTTGGAAGCGTTGGTGGTGGTGGTAAATTAGGAAGTTCAACTGTTGGTAAACTCGGTAGATCAGGCAACTCTGGCAATTCAATTGTTGGTAAAATTGGAAGCGTTGGTAGATTTATATTTACCGTAGGGACATTTGGAAGAATTAGATCTGGTAGTAATGGTAAAATAATCGGACGACTTGCAAATTTGAATTCTGGTAATGCAATATCAAGTCATGCACGAATATTATGTAAATCCATAATAATATCAGGCCATTTTGGGAATAGAATAATTGGCATTTCTGGAATTACTGCTGAGATTAACTCCCATATAAATGCTTGTAAATCTCCACGTTCATTTTTACATTCATGACATTCAGCTTCATAGTCGATAAATATATCAACCATCAATTGCCATGATTTTAAAATCGCTTTAATTAATACATATAACTCAACCCATGCTTTAAATCTTTCTCCATTTTTTCCAATCCAACCTCATAATATTTCACCTATTGATTCAACATTACACATTACTTGTTCTATATATTTTTCTTTTGAATTTATAAGTGTATTAATGTCTTTTGGTAGATCTTTATATGATTGAATTACTTCAATATTTTGTTCTAATGAACGGATTAATCCTTCAGTTTGAAGAATTATTTTTTCTGATGCCGCATTTTTATCTTCACAAGCTTTTTGATCTTCAGGTTTTGGTTCATTACACAATGCCCCAAATGACCATTCATTTTTTGCTCTTTCTAATTCTGCTTTCCGGCCATCTAATGTTTCATTCCGGAGAATAATTGTTTTTTCAATTGTAGGTTCATCTACCCAAGGAAGATTTATATTAACTGATTCTTGAGAAATATTCACAAGTGGAATATTTGATAAGAAAGCATACGCTTCTTTCATTCAAGAGTTTGCTGTATTAATTGCTCCTGTTCATACGAGTCAAGTAATATTTTTATCTACTTTTACTACATCATCAACATCTTTTCATTCTGTTGTTCCTGTATCTAATATTCCAGAAAAATCAGGTAGGATAATATAGAGAGTTGGAAAATCAGTTAATTTTGTAACAATTTCTTCAATTTGTCTTTCAACCCAATCAGACATAAGGAATGATGGGAAATCACTAATTTTTTGTTTTTGGATTTTAATAATATCTGCAAAATTTCATGCTTTAATAGAAGAGAAATCAACATTTACAGAAACTTCATCTCAAGTTCCTTGTCCATTCATATTAATCAATGGATTATTGAAGTTTTGAGTTGGAGTATTATTTGGTTTCGCAACCTTTGTAAATGTATCTTTAAATTTGTCTTTTAAGTCAGATGAAACTTTTCAAGTTTTTTTGTAATCAAAATATTCTTTGACAAAATCAGGAGAGAGGTTTGATTGATTTTGTTTTGATGCTCAACTACAATTTCAATTATAAATCCCAAATCAACCCGCTGAAGTTTGAGCAAATCATGTTGAAGCAATATCTCAATCTGATCCATCATCTTCACAACCAATCAAAGGCATAGCTGCAATAACACAGTTTCATCCTGGAACAAGTGGATGCATCCCTGGCATATTTGCATATCAAGCAACTATAGGTGGTCAACCAAAACATGCAGCCATCCCGACAGCTCATGTTAATGTCGGAGTAACAAAGATTCTAAATGTATTAGTTGGACTTATAGTTCCTAAATATCATCCAGCTCATAATGCTGCATTACATACTCATGTAAACATAAGAGGACTCATTGGCCATACAGTAGGAACTTGATAACATCAAACTGGTGTTGGAACATTGATACCTGTTAATCAAGAAATTGTTGGAATTCATTCTCCAACCATTAATCAATCTCAAACTGGATATCCAAACAATGTAGGATCTCAACCTGGAGCAAGAGGTGCCCAGTTCATTGGCGTTGCAATACATCACCCTCAACCAAATCAACATGATAAACCTTGCATGATAGTATCAACTCATTCTAATACCCCATTCACGTTTTCGCTCATTTTATCAAGATTTGAAGTCAGGCTTCATGCAAAATTACTATCATCATCTGAATCAGGTATTCCATCTCCATCTGAATCTTTATTCATTTTAGCTAATTGTTCTGATGCATATTTTTCCTTTTCAGCAGTTGAACCATTTACAAGTTTATCAATATAGTCTGGGACTCCATTGTTATTTTCATCTTGTTTATTTTGTTCTAAAACGTCAGGAAGTTTTAATTTATCAGAATCACATTGTGGATTTGTTATTTCTTTTTTATATGATCTTGTTCAAATAGATGCTAATATATCTGAAGCTTGTGAACAATTTTCTTTATTTCATTTAAATAGAACATCTCCATAGTTATCATCTCAAGCTGATCATTTTTCAAATTTACCAACTTGAATATTTCAATACTTAATTGGATATGTTTTTAATTTATAGCTAAATGTTTTTGACTCATTTGGTTTTAGATCAAATCCATCAATTATAAAATTATATCCTGCTATATCAGTTGAAATATTTACTCATTCTTCTACTGTTAATGTTTGTCTATCAAATTCAAATATTTCTAATGATTCATCTGCATATGCAAATTTTTTCAATGTTTTATTTGATGTATTTTGAATTGTAACAGTAACATCTATATAATCGTCTGATTGTAATGGTTTCCCATTTGCATCATTGTAAACTTTTTTTACTTGAACTCATGCAATTTCACTATATTCACTACGAAGGAAACTTACTTGTTTTGTTTTTTTATAAGTAGCATTGATATCAATATTACTTTTATTTTCTTCTAAGAATTTTTTTAGTGATTCTTGTGTTTGAGCCATAGAATCTCAAAGTTCCGGAGAATTTGGTAATTCTAATGTTTCTAATAATCAAGTAGCGCTGTTTTTAGCAACAATTTCAGTTCAATAAGGAAGAACAGTAAAAATAATACTATCTGCTAATTCATCGTTAATTCCTGCACTTTGAATGCTTACACTACTTCATTCTCAAGTAGATCCATTTTGTTGACTACTAATATTGTTTTGTAAATTTGCGAGAGTATTTGCTAATTTACTTTTTTTATCTTTTTTAAAATCTTTTGAAGATTTAGAAACAATTCCTTCATAATAAACTGCTCATTTATCTGTTCTTGGTGCTGAATCCAGAGTAATAGCATAATCTTTTCAGATATTTAATTTTGTGAATTTTGGATTTTCTCATGTTCCTCATCCGTAGAAAACATTAATTTCTCAAGAATCATCTAAGATAACTACATCTTTAATTCCATCTGCATCCATATCAAATACTTCAGACTGAACAACTTTTCCATTTAAATTAAATGCTTTTGTAAGATTAATACGATAAAAATCTTTTTCATTATTATTTAATAAAAATGGTTCTTTTTTATCATTAACAAAGAAAATATCATCATAACCATCTCATGTAAAATCTCATGCCTTTAATGTCTCAGGTGAAGATAGGTCTGCAACTTGTGCAATATATCATTTCCCTTGAACAAATTCTGAAGTTTCTGTATTTTCATAAAGACGAAGATAATCATCATTTTGTACGATCAGAATATCATCAAGATTATCGTTATTGTAATCAAAAACTTGATACGATTCTATTTTATCATCATCTGATATTAAATTCCCAATAGTTGAATCAAATTTTCTATTTACTGATGTTTTTGGTAATTTTTTTCTTATTTTTTTCAGTGAAACAACAGGATCTCACAAGTTGATAACTGAGAAACTTTGATATTCTTTTACAGATTCTCAAACACTAGATCATGCTGAGAAATTTAATAATGTTTTATTTGCTTCTGACCATCAAAGTCCTCATTCTTTTACAGAGTTTTCATACGAAGATTGGTTCGATTTAGAAAATTCATTTAAAGTATAATCTGCAGCAAAAGGATCATTATAAAATATATTGATTTGATTTCCATTATTACTACTCAGTTCTCTTGAACTATAAGAGTTTGATGAAAGGTAACCAATCACAGCATTTTTAAGAGTTTTTGATTTATTTTTGAATAAGGTATTATCACGAGAAATAGTAGAAATATAGTCTTTCATATTAAAGGCTAATTTTGCTACTATTTTTGTATCAACAATGATTTCAAAAATTGCATATTTATGACCAGAGTTAGAAACTGAAATATTTAAAATTCAGTTTTTGTCGATAGATCAATCTTTATTAATAGTAAGGATTATTTTTCAAAAACTATCTCTTAATACTAATTTATCTCATTCTTTGAATGTTTTGTATGAATCATTCACTGATTGTAAATATATTCCTGAAGTTTTATCTTCATTAATACAAGCATTAAATGTTGATCAAGGACATAATTTCGTAATAACTTTATCATCAAAACGATACGTAAATTTACCTACATAACTATTAAGAGAGTCATTTTTATAATTTATATTTATAAAATTATCATCTATCTCAACATAAGAAACGATATCTTGTGATAAGTCTTCTGATGCACTCACATTCTGAATAGAACCATTTTCCAATAGACTTAATACATCATTATAATTATATGGATTATTCAGTAGTGAAGTTACCGCTAATGCTCTATTATTTCTGTTAAATAATAAAGATCCCGCTAAATAATCTTTTTGTGAATAATCTCAATAGTTTGCTCATAATAATGTAGAATATAAAGCATTGTATTTTGTTTTATCAATTGTTTTTTTATTCCAAAAGAAGAAAGTTTCTAATTTTCAGACATTTTCTCAAGCACCAGAAATAGTTACATCTTTTCCTCCATCTTTTATAATAAAATTATTTCATGAAAGACTTGGTGAAGTAGAAATTTTAAAATATCCAACTCCTGGAGTATCCGTAACAGCAATTCACAATGTTGAAGTTCATCATTTTACCGTAGCGCTACTTTTAACTTCTCAAATAATTGATTTGTACTTTTGAAGTATTTCGATTTTAGTTTGTGTCGAATTATCATTAAATACAACATTTCCATATCTATCTTTTAATTCTGTTTTTACATAGTGAACATCTCAATCTTTTGCTTCTACTTTATCGCTACTCATTGACAAATCTACTTTTATAGCCTTATCTGGGTAAATAGTAATATTTCTTTTCGCAATTTTAGAAAGTCATTCTGCTTGAAATTCGACAGAAATATCTTTTCATGCAACCGTTCCAGTAAAGAATGAAACAATAGCTTCACCATTTTTTAATTCAAAATACGATTGTTTTGGATTTCAATATATATCACTTATCGTAAAATATATTCTCCCATTATAATCAGAAAGAATAGATCAAGTTTCTCCTCTTAATGAAACTTTAAATGAATATTCACCTCATCAAACTTTAAAGTTAGAACCTAAAGGTTGAGTCGATAGATTAATTTGTTTTAATACATTTAATTTTTTTGAAGATTTTAATAATTCTTTTCCAGAATTATCCTTAAGTATAAAATTGATATTTGCTACTCAAGTTTTAGCATTGGTTTTTAAACGGAAAATTTTATATCATTCAAAAACACTTCCTGATAATTCTTGTGTATTATTTTCTTCAAATACAGTATCAGTTCAAGATATTTTAGCCTCTAATTCATAAAATTTTCAAACTACTGGATTTCAGAATCTGTCTAAAACAGTAGAGACATTTGAAGTAACTGCTCATCATAGTTCAGTTACTGTTGCTCACATATTTGTTACAATTTCTGATGGAGCCGCTGCTTCAATTACAAAATCTTTTTCAATTTTTTGTCCAGATTTGTCTACAATAGAGAGAGTATAATTTCATGATTCTTGATAATTTCAAAGAGATATGAAATTTGATATACTTTCTTTATTTATAACTATTGGTTCAGAAATATTTATATTATTTCTTTGTACTTGAATAGTAAGTGGATATCTGATTTTTTGTTGTACTCAATTTTTATTAAAAGAATTCAATCAGAAAATCAATTTTTTATCAGCTTTAGAATCTTTAGAAATTTTTGGAATTATTTCATTTGATTTTTGATTATAAGCATCGAAGAAATAAATATTTTTTTCTTCACTCGCTTCTATCATATTTTCAGATGATTGAATTTCGACATCTCACAATATATTTTCTGCAACATATGATGAAGCGAAAATTCTATCTGATCTAATTTCAATCTTTAAAGGTTCCGAATTAATTTTCTTAAATTCTTTATTATCTTTATCTTTTACAGAAATTGAAGCTGTAAAATAATAATTCGCTTCTTTCGCTTTTGATGAAAAACCAAAATTTGCTTGTCCTCAGGTAACTGGAATAATCGTATCATTGAAATCGATATAAGGAAGTGATTGAGAATATTTATTATTCGTAACATCTCCTCTATCATAAATAGTTTTTACATTATCATTTGTAAATTCTTTTGTTGTATCTTTTAATGTTTCAACTTTTTGTAATTTTAAATCTACTTTAGAAACATTGTCTAAACGAACTTGTACTCCCTTTTTATCAACTACTTTTGCTGTAAGTTTTCCAGATTTTTGGAAATAGTAATTACTAGCATCGCTTGATAGAATAATTTTTCATCAATCGAATTTTTTCTCAATACAGTCATTTACACCATTTTTATTTACATCTCAGTTACATTGTTCGAACTCATCTCTCTCAACAGGAGAAAGAAGTGTAACTCAACATGTTCATTCAGAAATAGTAATTGCTGGTGGTAACATATCAGTTAGCCAACACATTATAGCTGGAATCCACTCAAAAATCATAACTCATTCAGGAGGAGCACATTTAAATGTTCCATTTTTTGATTTATTATTTTCTCTACTCACACTGACTCAAAGAAGAGCACTTGAAAGTTTTAGATTCTTAGAAATGATATCAGCATATGGATTTTCTGCTTTAGATTCTGGGTCAACTTTAACATACATGTTACTTGCATCACCAAATCAAGCTAAATATGCAATTTCATATAATTTTTTATTTTTTGGTAAATTAAAATTAAAATCATTATCAAATTGATCTGAAAGATAATTTTCAAAAATAAATTTATATTTTGCAGAAACACTATTTAAGTTATTCCAGTGAACAGCAAAAGCTAATGTATCTAGATAATTTACATTTTTCTTATCTCAATAGTCATTTATTGTTCCGTTTGATTTTTTATCTTTCAACAATGAGTAAAGAGAAACTTTATCTCATGTGTTTGAGAGGGTTGTAGGATATGATCAAATTTTTAGTAAATTATATAGTTCTTGATTTTTTCAAGATAATTTACTTGGATTATGATTTGTAATAAGAGTATTCATTTGAGTTGTCACTCAATCTAAATGTTTTTTTAACTCTTCTTTAGATGAAGCAAAACTCAAATCATTTACATCAACAGTATTAACTCTAAATAAATTCGGATACTTGATTTTAGCATAGTCTCCATCTGCAGCAATAAAGTCAATATATCTATCTTTGTTAACTGGCAGATCAGGAGTAATTAATGCTGAAACTTGTTCAGATAATTGTTCAGCAGTTGGTGCATTATGAATTATATGAGAAGTAATTCACTTATAATTATAATTCACATTATGCCAGTTGTTATAGGCAGAAGATCCAGTGGTAGAATTTGCACTTCATGAACATTCATAATCTCAATCACGATCTCTACTATCAACATAAGAAGCTGAATCGATACTCACTCAATCCAAATTAATATTTTTTCTTGTACATCTTTCTACAGAAATATTTTTATAAACATCTTTTAATTTAGGAATACTTGGTCAAGATGTTGTGAGAGTGAGTGGATTCCAGTTATTATTATTTTTTGAATAGGCAATTCCGTTTACTGGAGCTGTATACCTAGTTTTACATTCATATTGTGGCCCGCTTCCGTTTGATCATCATCCCCAAGAAGTTCTTACTAATTCTTCTTTCGATGTTAATAACATATTTGTATTATAACATTGAAGTGGTGATGGATTTAATAATGCATTTTTAGATTCAACTGATCCCGCAATATCAAAAAGTGGACGTATCGACTTTTTAGTATCGCTTGTTCATAGTTTAATTTTACCAGATGCTGCACTTGAATTATCTAGATTTAAAGCACTGTTACCTCACCAATATCATAAAGACATTTTATGTGCATTTGCTCATGCTCATAATTGAACTTTTGTTGCAAGTTCTACATCTGATTTAACATTATGCACGTTGTGTCATCTATTCGCCTCTACAAGTTTTCATCAATTTTCTGTAGATCATCTGTAAATCGTACATTCAGATGCATTAGTAATATCTTTTGTCTGTTGTCCAAATAGGAAATTTTCATAATCGCTTATACAATCATTATATCAAGCTCCTCAACTTCTATATGTAGTTGGTATTGCTATTTTTCTAGCTAAACCTGACGTAACTATAGTATTAATATACGATTCTAAATCGTTATTTGTGTCTAATATAATTTTATCACTTACTAAATCAAGAGAAGTGATTAGATGAGGAATAAGGTCTACATTAACCTTAGATCCAGCCTGATTATATCTTCAAGCATTATGGACATTTCATCTAAACGTTCAGATAGAACCTTTAGAAAATATTTCAACAAATTTTTTAATTGAATTTTTTACAATGTGTCTTGTTTGAATATCAGGTGATATAGATACATCAGGTCCATTTGATAAAGCTGATACATCAATCCCTAAATTTACTTTATCTGCAATTTCTCAGATTTGTCTATTTTGATCTCATAACATTTCAGATTGAAGAAGTGTTGCAAGAGCTTTTGTATATCTCTTATAGACAATGTCTTCTTTGAAATTTAAATAAGAACGGTATCAAATATAATTATTAAAATTAATAGATTGAGATTCTCTAAATGCATCAAAATAAAAAACATATGGTTCATAGGTACTTGGAACAAAACTTCTTTTATCTCCATTTATTACATTCGTTGAAAGTTTAAAGTTTCATGAACCCGTATAATACTCATGATTTTTTGCAAAATAATCTTTTAATGCTTGAATGTTGTTTTTTTCAGAACCTGTATTTGGTGAAATAACTCAATGCCAAATTTCAGGTTTGATTCATTCATTAGAATCTGAATTAACAATATATCTTCAAATTGTTTCATCAAAAATATAAGATTTATTTTTAAAATCTGTATATGGTAAAATAGTTTTATCGCTTGATTCATTACCCGTAACTATTGGGGTTGGAATATCTCAAACTAGAACCGTCCCTACAAGCCTTGAATCAATATTTGATTTCTTAAGCCCTTTAATTCCATCAAAATAAAGTGATTCATTGAGTGATGCAATCTGATACGACGTAGCATTACTTGGTGTTGGTAAAATAATAACTTGTGTATTATCAAGTACACTTCATATATCATCAGCATATTTTTCTACTTCTGAACGTATTTTTGAGTATACATTTTCATTCACCAAAATAGAGACTATATCTCTATAGTCATTAGTTTTGGCATATAAGCTTGAATGAAATATTGGAACTCTAAAAGTAATAGAGAAAAATAATGAGAAAATCACTAAAAATGATAAGAATTTTTGCGCTCTAGAGTAATTCATAAATTTATGCGTTTTGCAGCTAAAGTAAAAGAAAAGCCAGTTTTTAACATTTTAGTTAAAAACTGGCTTTAATCAAACAATTTTTGTACTATTTTAGTATACAAAATTTATGATTATTTTTAGATTTTTATATTTCAGTTTTCCCTCCCATAAATGGAACTAAAACTTCTGGAATTTTTACATTTCCTTCTGCTGTTTGGAAGTTTTCAATAATAGCAATCATACATCTAGACATAGCGATAACAGTCCCGTTTAGAGTATGAACATATTGAGATTTTCCATTTTCATCTTTATACTTTATACCAAGTCTTCTAGATTGGAATTCACCAACATTTGAACAACTCGTTACTTCTCTAAATTTTTCTTGAGCTGGCATCCATGCTTCGAGATCGTATTTTTTCATAGCTGGATTTCCTAGATCTCATGAACATACATTCATTTTTTGGTATGGAATTTTTAAACCTTGCCAAATTTCTTCTTCAGTTTCAACCATGAAATTATGCATTTTTTGTGAATCTTCAGGTTTACAAAAAACGACCATTTCAACTTTATCAAATTGATGACCTCTTAAAATACCTCTTGTATCTTTTCCGGCAGAACCTGCTTCTCTTCTGAAACATGGACTCATTCAAGCATACATAATTGGTGATTCTAAATCAAGTGTTTCTCAACCATGGTAAGAAGTAACAGGTACTTCAGAAGTTCAAACAAGATAGAGATTATCTTCTCCTGGATTTACTTGATAGATTCCATCTTCATCAGCTGGAAAAAATCCTGTACCGAACATTGCTTTTTCTCTAACTAACACAGGTGGCAACATAGGATTAAACCCTTTTGCTGTTAATTTTGTAATAGCGTAGTTTTGTAATGCTAATTGTAATAATACTAAATCTCCTTTTAAGTACCAGAAACGAGCTCCTGATACATCTGATCATTTTTCAATATCAATCCATTCTTTTGCTTCACCAATTTCGTAGTGAGGTTTTACAGGGAAATCAAATTTAGGAATATCTCCATATGTAGATTCTACTGTATTATCTTCATCAGTAATACCAATTGCTGCAGTTTCATCTAAAATATTTGGAAATTTGTAATATTCATTATTCCATTGTTCATCTAGTATTTTTTGATCATCTTCAAGTTTTTTCAGTTCATCTCAAACTTTTTTCATTTCAGCTATTTTAGCAGGTTTTTCTTCATTTGATAGTGAAGGTATTTCTTTTGAAACTTTATTTTTTAATGCTCTTAAATCATCAACTGTTGTGATTAATTCTCTTTTTTTTGTATCTAAAACTAAAAATGCTGCTACATCTAAAGTTAAATTTCTTTTATTTGCAATATCTTGCACCATTTCAGGATTTTCTCTAATTATTTTTATATCTAACACGTGAAATTATTTAAAATATAAATTTTATTTAACCAAAGCTTTTATCGCTTTAATAAATTTTAAAAGAGTATACAAAATTATACTGTTAATTCAAATGTAACTCTCTGAAACATGACGAATATCAGGCGTAAGTTTTCTTTTAAAACTAGTAACACCTTCAAGTGGATCATTTATAGTATCTGGTTTTGCAACTCATAAAAAGTCATAATATTTTCATCCAGATTCTTTAGCAATCTTAATAGCTTCCCATTGTAATTGATATGGGGCCATTAAATTTCTATATTTCTTTTTTGAAGTGGAGGCTCCATAATAGTATATCGAGACTTCTCTATCAAAAAGAAATATTCATGCAGCTACAACAGTTTCATCAACATATGATAATAGAAGTTTTGATTCCTGAACTGTATTTAAAAACTTACAATAGTATTCGTAACTATTTCACGAAAAACTATCACGAGTAGTTGTTTCTGTCATTAAATCATAAAATGCTTTAATGTTTGCAGGCGTTTTATTTACAATATGAGTAACAACTCCTTTCTTTTCAGCAAGTTTAATATTATATCTTCACTTAGGTTTCATAGCAGCTAGAATGTCATCATATGACTTATCAAGCTCTATAACAGCAGTAAATTCTGTAATAAATTTTTTATAGTATTGATTTTTTAAATTACAGTTATCTGTATGTAATTTTGGGTCTGAGAAAGAGAGTGTTTCAAATTGAAAAAATAGGCATTTTTCTTTTATTGATATTTTTTTTACTGTTTCTACAAGATCTTTTGTGATTAAGTTTTTATTGATTCATAAAATAAATAATCCATATAACCCAAGTCAAATTGAACGTTTTTCAGCAAATATTCATCAAATATTGAGTACTTTATCAGCTTGTCCAGATTCTTCTAGCATGTTTGCCCATTGCTGAGTTTGCCAAATCATTATTTAAGGAGGTTAAAGTATACGTTATGCAACCCTGAAAGTGGGTCAATTCATAAATGTTCTAGTATTTTTAATGCATCTAAACGTGTAAATGTATCATCAAAACGTAAAACTAAAAACATTTTACCATTATCAAAATAATCAATTGAGACAAGAATTCAAGAAATATAATAACTTTTTCTTGTTTTTCTTATTTCTTTAATTCTATTTTTGTAAACATGTTTAAATGATTGATAGGTAGCTTCATCGATAAAAAACCTTAAATGAAACCTTTTTTCATAAGCACTCAATTCTAAATCTGGTCAAATATAAGAAAATAATAATTTTTCTTTTCATAATTTTCTAATACGAACAAATTCATCTTTTTCACTTAATTTTCTTTGTGTAGGATTGAAATATCTATCATTTTGTTCTACTTCTCATACATAGTTTCATCATAATTTATATATGATTTCATCCAATTTTAGAATTAAATCTTCTTGTAATTCAAACTTAAGATTTGATTCTTTTACTTCAGAATTTTTAGCTTCTATATTGGGATTATAGTCATTGGAAACAATAATATTTGCAGATTTTTTCGTTGGTTCAATATATTTTGAATGCATTGGTTCAACCACGTCTAAAAAGTAGTCCAATATTTGTTTTGGCGTATCTCCAGTCCTATGAATATCTCTGAATATTCTACGAAGAATTTGTCAATGAGAACCAATATCAACATAAATATTATAGTCTCATAGAGCTTCTAAAGATTCATGCAAAGCGAAAAGTCCTTCAACGATAATTACTGATGAAGGTTCAATTTTTTGAGCGTGAAACACCGGCTCAGTTTGAAAATCATAAGTTGGTGCAAAGATTGAATTTCCATTTTGTAATTCAGAAAGATGCTTTTTAAAAAGATCTAAATCTAGCGCTTCAGGTTGATCCCAATTTAATTCATTTCATAATTTTTTTTGTTCATCCATGAAATTATGCCCTCTATAATAATTATCCATAGATAAAATTTGAGATCCTTCAAAAAATCATGCAATTTTTTCTGCTACACGCGAAGTCTTTCAAGAGGCTGTTCATCCCGCCACTAAGACAATTAATGGATTAACTCTATCAGAAAGTAAATTTTCAATATCAGTGTGTGCCTTATTTAATCAATCACTCAGTGTGAAAATTTTCTCTATTTTTTTTGTCATTGAATTTTATAAAGAATTAATATGATCTTCTGCTATTTTTGTAATTTTTCTCCCTCTTGGTGTTCTTTCCAAAAATCCAATTTGTAGTAAATAGGGCTCTACAACATCTTCTAATGTTGCATCTTCTTCTCATATAGCTGACGACAAGGTATTTAATCAAACGGGTCATCAAGCAAATTTTGAACGTATTGTTTCTAAATATTTTCTATCTAAATAATCTAATCAAAGATCATCAATTCCAATATCATGAAATATTTCTTTTAGGCTTTCGAGAGATGTAACATCTTTTCAAATTGTTTCATAATCCCTTACGATTTTTAGAAGTCTATTTGCTATTCTTGGTGTTCAACGTGATTTTTTTGCAACAGTATGAATCGTATCTTCCGTTAAGCTAAGTTCTAATATATCAGCATTATTTCAAATAATAGTTCAAATATCTTCTACATTATAAAAATCGAGTTTTAATACATTTCAAAATCTATCTCTTAAAGGTGAAGATAGTGCTGATAGTCTTGTTGTAGCTCAAACAAGTGTAAAAGGTTTGATTGATAATTTCACACTTTGTGCTCATGTTCAACTTCATACCATAATATCTATTTCAAAGTCCTCCATAGCAGTATAGAGAATTTCTTCTACTTGTGGTTTTAATCTATGAATTTCATCAATGAATAAAATATCTCACTCGTCTAAGTTTGATAATATACTCACTAAGTCAGATTGTTTATCAACAGCAGGTCCCGAAGTAGATTTCATTTGTGTTCACATTTCAGATGCAATAATCGAACTTAGTGTTGTTTTTCATAAACCTGGAGGTCCATAAAATAATATATGTTCAAGACTATTCCCACGTATTTTCGCTGATCACATAGAGACAGCTAAGTGTTTTTTTATATTATCTTGTCAAACATAGTCAGAAAGTTTTTGTGGTCTTAATATATTTTTTGAAAGAGCTATATCGACGTCTTTTTCCTTTGGAGTGACAACACGACTTGCTTCAACATTTGATGATTCAATCACAGAAAATTCATTAAAAATTATTTTTGTATATATTAAGGATATAAATTTGAAAGTAAAGAATTTTGAAAATATTCACAAAAGCTCTTTGAAAAAAATGAAATAATGTTTATAATATATTTGATTACCAAAATAGTATTAATTTAAAGTTATGTTAAATATTCAAACAGGTATAAATAATGAAGTTTTAAGAACTGTATCTGAACCAATTAAAAAAAATGAAATAAAAGAGCTACTCAAAACAGGAAAACAGATGTTGAAATATATAAAAGATCCTGATAACGGTTGAGTTGGGCTCGCTGCACCACAAATATGATTAAATAAAAGAATGATCGTTGTTAGTTTATTAAGAGACCGGGAAGATGAAAATTTTAAAACCGTATTAATGATCAACCCTGAAATACTCGAACATACAGAAAATAAAGATGTAGAGCAAGAAGGTTGTTTATCAGTCCCTGGTGCAAAATGAGATGTCGAAAGGTATATCGGTATCAAATTAAGATATACGGACGATAAACAGAGAGAAAATACCTTAAATTTAACTGGATTATCAGCAAGAATAGTTCAACATGAAATAGATCACCTAGATGGGGAATTATTTACAGATAAATTAGTATAAAAAAATTCAAATAAAAAAAACAATCTCAATTGAGATTGTTTTTTTTATTTGAATTTTGAATAATCAAACATTTTCATTTCTGAATCAACTTTTCTTACAATGTCTAGAATTACTGAAACAATAATGATTAACCCTGCAGCAGAGATAATAAAATCAATAGATTGTCCCATTATTTTCCCCATAATATATGGTAAAACAGCAATAAGAGCTAAGAATCATCCACCAAATAGATTTAAGTGATTAGATACTTTTGCTAAGTAATCAGCTGTATCTGAACCTGGTCTAATACCTGGAATGTAACCACCTCTTTTTTGAATACTTTCTGCAACTTGATCAGTATTGAAAGTAATCGATACGTAGAAGAATGAGAATCCTAATACTAAAATGAAATAGATTACAATGAAAGGCCATGTAGGATTTCCTAAATCAAAGTAAGTAAGTAGCTGAGTACCAATGGTATTAGCAGTTGCACTTGTTGATTTAGATAGTAGTTGCCCTAAAATAGAAGGGAAAGTTACTAATGAAACCGCAAAGATAATAGGAATCATCCCTGCTTGATTGATTCTAATTGGGAAATAAGATTTTTCATCTCTCCCAGTTTTTGTATAGATAATTGGTATTCTTCTGTTTCATTCAGTAAATTTAATAATTACATAAATGATGAAAAGAGTAGCAATAAATAATCCAGCAAATAGTGGGTAATTTCCAGAAGAAATATGATTCATTATTACTGAAGGAACACCAGCAAGTACACCAGCTGTAATAATTACAGAGATACCATTACCAATACCGTATTCAGTCATAACTTCACCTAACCACATTAAGAAAACTGTACCAGCTGTAACGATTGTCATAGCCATTAGAATAACATGAAGGTTACTTGTATCAATAATTGTACCACCAGCTAAGCTGTTTAGTAAAACGATCATACCATATGATTGCGCGAACGCTAATGGTAAAGTAAGCCATCTAGTATATTTAGTAATTTTCTTTTGTCCTGCTTCACCTTCTTTTTGTAAATCACCAATTTTAGGAATAATAACACCTAAAAGTTGGATGATGATTACTGCATTAATATACGGAGACAATCCCATCAATATGATTGAGAAGTTAGATAATCATCCTCACATTAGTGCACTAAAGAAAGAAAGTCCTTTTTGTTGTTCCATGATTGCTCCTAAACCTTCAGTGTTTACACCGTAAACAGGAATAGTAGCTAGGAATTTATATACTAAAACTAAAATTAAAGTAGCAATAATTTTTTTTCTAATATCTTTTACTTCAAAAACTGATTTTATACTCTTAAGTATCATAGAAGTTAATATTATAAATTAATAATCGGATTATATTCAAAATAATAAAAAACCCAAACAAAAAGCTTGGGTAAATTATTATAACAGTTCTAATTTTCATCCAGCTTTTTCAACTGCAGCTTGTGCTGAAGAAGAAGCTTTATCAACAACAACTGATACTTTAGCAGTTAATTCTCCTTTCCCTAATAATTTAACTGGAAGTGTTTTTTTAGTAACGATACCGTTAGCAATTAATACTTCTTTGTTAACTTCAGAGATACCTTTTTCAGCTAATTTAGCTAAATCAGTAAGATTAACTACGCTATATTCTTTTTTAAATAAAGCATTTGAAAAACCTTTTAGTTTAGGCATTCTTCTAAATAAAGGAGTTTGTCCCCCCTCAAACCAAGCAGCGACTCCACCACCTGATCTAGAGTTTTGACCATTCATACCTCTAGTACAGAATGTTCCTTTACCTGAACCATTACCTCTCCCTAATCTTTTTGAAGTTTTTCTTGATCAGTTTGATGCTTTTATATTATTTAAAGATAACATAAATTAAGTTTGTTAGTGTTTTAAATTCTATTTAAAAGAAGTCAAAGCTTTGATAGTTGCTCTAGCGTTATTGATAAGGTTAGTTGAACCATATCTTTTAGCAAGGATATCTTTATATCCAGCAACCATAAGTACTTTTCTCACAGCACCACCAGCGATGATCCCCGTACCTTTTGAAGCAGGGTGAACCATTACTTTAGCTGCTTTGAATTTAGCTTCTAAGTTGTAAGGAACAGTTCCTTCAACCATAGTAACTTCAGTTAAATTTTTCTTAGCATTCGCTACTGCTTTTGCAATTGCGTCTACAACTTCCCATGATTTCCCAGTACCAAGTGCAACTCTTCCTTTTCCATCACCGATAACCATAACAGCTCTGAATCTAAGTTGTCTACCACCTGCTGTAACTCTCGTTACTCTATCAATGGCAAGAAGTTCTTCTTTGAACTCTTTTCTTGGTTTTGAAAATTGTCATTTTCTATTATCTTTTTTAGAAAAAGCCATATCTTATAAGAATTATGTAATTAAAATTTAAGTCCAGCTTCTCTTACTGCTTCAGCAAGTGCTTTTACTCTACCATGATATGCAAATCATCCTCTATCAAAAACGATTGCTTCGATTTTTAATTCATTCAATTTGTTAGCAACATCCGCACCAACTTTTGCAGCCATTTCTGTTTTAGTACCTTCTTTAGGTAATTTTAGATCAGAAGATGAACAAAGTGTTTTTCCAGATACATCATCAATAGCTTGAACATAGATGTTAGTATTACTTCTGAAAACTGCTAAACGAGGTCTAGCGGCAGTACCACTAATTTTTGCTCTCACTCTGTTTTTTCTTCTTAATCTTTTTAATGTTTTTTGTAACATTTTATTCAATTTAAGAGTTAAATATTTTTCGCTGAATAAATAGTACGAGACTATTTACCAGTTTTACCAGCTTTTCTTCTAATATGTTCTCCAACATATTTGATCCCTTTACCTTTATATGGTTCAGGTTTTTTCTTAGCTCTGATTTTTGCAGCAAATTCACCTACTAGTTGTTTATCAGTCCCAGTAATATGAATTGTATTTTTAAGCTTTTCATCAGCAGCAACTTTTAATCCAGCTGGTACTTCCATATCAACTTTGTGAGAGAAACCAACGCTTAGTACTAATTTTTGTCCTTGGACTTCAAATTTGTAACCAACACCATTAATTTCTAAACTTTTTTTGTATCCTTCAGTAACCCCAACAACCATATTATTAATAATAGCTCTTGTTGTTCCCCATAATGCTTTTGCATCATCATTTAAAGGTTTTACAGTAATTTGATTTTCTTCTTTAATTACTTCTACATTTGAAGCATGAGTAAAAGATAATTCCCCTAAAGGACCTTTTACTTTAATTTCTCCATTAGATAAAGTAGCTTCTACTTTATCTGATAATGCAACAGGTAATTTACCAATTCTTGACATTATTGATTGTATTAAAATATAAACTGGATAAATAACATTAAGTTATTTCTCATTTATAATAGACAGAAAGTATATTAATATACTTCACAAAGTAATTCACCACCAACATTTAAACTTCTAGCTTCGTAACCTGTAACAACACCTTTTGGAGTAGATACAACGTAGATCCCGTGTCCGTTTCTAGATTTTTTAATATCTTTTGCAGCAACATAGATTCTTTGTCCTGGTTTACTAATTCTTTTTAAAGTAGGAATGTATTTAGTAACTCTTACATTGTTCAGAGTAATTAATATAGATTTTTTGTTATTATCTTCAGAAGTAATTTCAAAATCACTTAAGTATTTATTTTTCTTAAGAATTTTTAGAATATCTGCTCTTATTTTAGAATGTGGAACTTTTACTTCTACAATTCTAGCTAAGTATGCATTTCTAATTCTTGTTAATAAATCTCCGATTGGATCTATTATCATAACAATAAAATTAATAATTAAATCTAATTTTTGACCTTGTTGATATTACCAACTTGATTTTCTTACACCTGGCAGTTCACCAGCGTTTGCTTTTTCTCTAAAACAAATTCTACAAATATCAAATTTACCAAGGTAACCTCTAGTTCTACCACAAATACTACAGTTATTGAAAACTTTAGTAGCATTTTTTGGTTTTCTACCATCAGCTATCGCTTGAATAAATTTCTTTTTTAATTTATTTGCTTTAGCAATTTTTGACTTTCTAGCCATCTTTATATTGTTTATAAAGTAAATAATTATTTAGAGAAAGGGAATCCCATTTGTGTTAGTAATTCTCTTCCAGCTTCTTTTGATTTAGCAGTAGTTTTTACTGTAATTTGAAGACCGTGTGATTTAACTACATCATCTTGTGGCACTTCTAAGAAGATTGTGTGTTCTTTGATACCGAAGTTGTAGTTTCCTTCTTTATCAAAACCATTTTTATTTACCCCTCTAAAGTCTCTTACTCTAGGTAAAACTACATGTACTAATTTATCTAAGAAATTGTACATTTTATCACCTCTTAGGGTAACAGTTAAACCTACAGGCATACCAGCTCTTAACTTAAAGTTAGAAACCGCTTTTTTAGCGTATCTAACTGTACAAGCTTGACCAGCAATTGCTGATAAGTGGTTTTGAATAGCAGAATAATCTTTATTTCCATTTCTAATGAAAGTACCGATCCCCATATTTAAAACTACTTTTTCAACTTTTGGAACATCCATAACGTTTGAAATTTCAAGCTTTTCTTTTAAAGCAGGAATGATTTCGTTAATATATTTTTCCTTAAGCATTTTGTTAAGTCTTATAAAAATAAACAGCTATTTATTTTATGATAAATTTTGAAGGTTCACCACCTTTTTCAGAAACAGCAGCTTTAGAATATCTGAATTTTTTTGAAATCCCTTTTTCTTCTACAACTGTATAACCAACTCTAGTTGGTTTTTCTGTATATGGACAAACTAACATAACGTTTGAAGCATCAATTGCTTTTTCCATTTTGATAATTTGACCTGGTTGAGTACCTTGTTTTTTAATATGTCTAGTTACAACATTAATATCTTTAACTAGAACTTTATTTTCTCTAGGAAATGCTTTAATAACTTCAGCAACTTGTCCTCTATCTTTAGATTTCCCAGACATAACTTGTACTTTATCTCAAGTTCTTATTTTCATATTGTAATTATTAATAATAATTATAAAACTTCTGGAGCTAGACTCACGATTTTTTGGTATCCTTTAGCTCTAAGTTCTCTAGCAACAGGTCCAAAGATACGAGTACCTCTTGGATTACCATCATCTCCAATAATAACGCAAGCGTTATCATCAAATCTAACATATGAACCGTCTTTTCTTCTAACTTCTTTAGCAGTTCTTACTACAACAGCTTTAACTACTTTTTTCTTTTTAACATTTCCATCTGGAGCAGCTTTCTTTACTGTACATACAATAACATCTCAAATTGAAGCATATCTTCTTTTTGATCCGCCAAGTACTTTAATACATAATACTTCTTTTGCTCAAGAGTTGTCAGCAACAGCTAATCTTGATTCAGTTTGTATCATAGTAATACGAATTTTAAATTTTAAATTAACTTACTTGTTCAACTAATGCCCATCTTTTTAATTTAGATGAAGGTTTAGTTTCTTTGATTGTTACGATATCACCTTCTGAACAAACATTGTTTTCATCATGTGCATAAAATTTAGTCGTTACTCTGTATCTTTTCTTATACTTAGCATGACTTTTATATGAATGTACTGAAACTACAATAGTTTTGTCCATTTTGGCGCTAGTAACTACACCTTTCTTTGTTCTCATAACTATATTTTTTATTTAAAAATAATTAACCAACATTAAAACCTTTTGTATTTGCAACTGTTTTGATTTGAGCTACATATCTTCTCAAAGCTTTAATTAGGTGAGATTGTTTTAATTCTCCTAATTCTAATTTCATTGTTAAAGTATATAGGTTTTTAGAAGCAGAAACTAGTTCAGCTTTTAAAGTTTTTTCATCCATATCTTTAAGTTTTGAAATTTCTTGTAATTTTAAATCTTTTAATTCTTTCATTGTGAAATTATTAGTCAACTAATATTTTAGTTTTTACTGGTAATTTGTAAGAAGCAAGCCTAAAAGCTTCCCTAGCAATTTCTGGTTCAACTCATGTTATTTCAAATAACACTCTACCAGGTTTTACAGGGGCTCTATACATGTCAACAGATCATTTACCTCAACCCATAGGTACTTCTAGGGGTTTTTTTGTATACGCTTTGTCAGGGAAAATTCTAATCCAGATTTTTCCTCATCTTTTAATATATCTAACCATAGCTCTTCTAGCAGATTCGATTTGTCTAGAAGTTATGAATCCTCTAGTAGTTGCTTTAATAGCATAATCACCAAAAGCAATACTTGAACCTCTAACCGCTTTTCATTTTAATCTTCCTCTATGCGTTTTTCTATATTTTGTTCTCTTCGGTTGTAACATTTTTTAGTACATTAAGTATATAAAAAATCGATATTTGTCAAGTTTTTATTTCTTATAAATATTTCATTTATAGATCCAAACTTTTAACCCGATTGTACCGTAAACAGTTTCTGCTCTTACAGTAGCATAATCAATATCAGATCTAATTGTTTGAGTTGGGATGTTTCCATCTTTGAAAGTTTCTTTTCTGGCAATTTCTGCACCGTTAAGTCTTCCACCAACTTTAATTTTAATACCTTTTGCTCATTTTTCCATAGCTTTTTGAATAGCTTGTTTAACAGCTCTTTTATAAGGCATTCTTTTTTCAATTTGATTTGCAACGTTGAAACCAACAATTTTTGCATTTAGGTCAGGTTTTTTAACATCTCTAACTTCAACAACTACTTTAGTTCCTAGTTTTCTAGTAAGTAATGTTTCTAGTCTTTCTTTGTTTTCTCCAGTTTTACCTAGTACAAGTGAAGATTTTGCAGTATATACAACTACATCAACTACATCTTGATTTTTTGCAACTAAGATATCACCAAGAGGGATACCAGTTAGTTCTTTATTTAAGATTTCTCTAGCTTTTACATCAAGTGCAAGGAACCCTTTATAACCTTTTGAATCTGCATACCATGCTGATTTCCAAGTTTTAATATATGGGATTCTAAAAGCTATCGGATTTACTTTATGTCACATAAATTTAATTTAATTAATTATAATAATTCTGTCTATACATCAGTACGGATAATTATTTTACTTGTAACTCTAATCTAATATTCGAAGTTCTTTTTAAGATAGGATGCATTCTCCCTCTTGAAACTGGGTTACCTCTTTTATAAACAATACCTTTATTAATAATAAGTGTATCGATATATAAATCAGCAGAATTTTGATTATCGTTGTTTTCAGCATTTTTAACTGCTGAGTGTAATACTTTGTAAAGAATATCAGCTCCTTTTTTCGGTGCGAATTTTAAGAATTGTAATGCTTCAATAGCATTTTGTCCTCTTATAACTTCAGCAACTACTCTTAATTTTTTAGGAGAGATTCTGATATTTTTAGCGTATGCTTTCATAACTCTATTGGCTAATAATAAATAAATTATTTTTTCCCGATCTTTCAGGGTTGGTTAGATAAATCTAACACGTGGGCCTTTATTATTTTTTGTTTCCAGCATGACCTCTGAAAGTTCTCGTCATTGAGAATTCTCCAAGTTTGTGTCATACCATATCTTCAGTACAAAAAACTGGTGTATGAGCTTTACCATTGTGAACTCCAAAAGTGTGTCCAACAAATTCTGGAAGAACAGTACATGCTCTTGACCAAGTTTTGATAACACCTTTTTTTCCTGATTCATTCATAACTACAACTTTTTTTAGTAGTCTTTCATCAATGTAAGGTCATTTTTTTAAACTTCTTGTCATAATACTCTTTTATAAAAGTTAATTGTATAATTAAACCATAAGTTTACCTTTTCTAGTTTTCAGAATCCATTTAGAAGTTGTTTTCTTTCTGCTTCTAGTTTTAGCACCAAGCGCAGGTTTACCCCATGGAGTTTTCGGAGCTTTCATCCCAATAGGAGAACGTCCTTCACCACCACCATGTGGATGATCTACAGGGTTCATAGCCTTACCTCTAACAGTAGGTCTTTTACCCATCCATCTAGATCTACCAGCTTTCCCGATTACAACTTGGTTGTGATCTGGGTTTGAAACTTGTCCTAGAGTTGCATAACAACTTTTGTGAACTAATCTAACTTCTCCTGAAGGTAGTTTAACTTGAGTATATTCACCTTCTTGTGAAACAATTGTTGCATAAGCACCAGCTGATCTAACAGATGAAGCCCCTTGTCCAACAATTAATTCTACGTTATAAACTTGAAGTCCAGTAGGAATGTTTGAAATTAACATTCTGTTACCAGATTCTAATGGAGTTTTTTCATCAGTTACGATAACGTCACCAACAGTCATGTTTTTGTGAGCGATAACATATCTTCTTTCACCATCTTTATAACATACAAGAGCGATAAATGCTGATCTATATGGATCATATTCGATCGTTTCTACTCTTGCCTCAATACCTTTTTTATCAACTTGATAGAAATCAACTAATCTATATTTTTTTGCGTGTCATCCACCTTGATGTCTAATAGTTAGTCTCCCAGTATTATTTCTCCCAGCATGTTTATTCAACTTTACTGTGAGAGGTTTGTATGGAGTTGATGTTGTTACTTCTTCATAAGTATTAACAGACATCCCTCTTCTACCATTAGTTGTAGGTTTAAATTTCTTAATTCCCACTTTTTCTATAATTAGAAACTAAAATTATTTTATAATTGTGAAATCGATTACTGCTTGTTTATCTCTTAGAGTAACGTAAGCTTTTTTAGTAGATCTTTTTCTAATTTGCATAGCTCTTTTTTTCCCGTGTTTAAATTTTTCTCTTGTATTTAACACGTTAACAGATGCAACTTCTACTCCATATAATTCTTGAGTAGCTTTTTTAATATCAATTTTAGTAGCGCTTGCGTCAACTATGAATACATAAGTGTTGTTTAACATTTGTGCATTAGTAGTTTTTTCAGTCGTTACTGGTTTTTTTAAAATTCTAAACAATCTCATTTTAAAATATTTTAAGAAATTATTTTGTTAAGTTATTTAATTTATCCAAAGATCCTTTCATTAAAACAAGAGTTTTATATTTAAGTAAATCTTTAATATTTAAATAGTCAGCTAAAATTGTTTTTACACTTGGTAAATTAGCAGCTGATCTTTCAACATTTTGATTTTTAGCATCTAATGCTAAAAGAATGTTTTTTTCATATGGTAGAACTTTTAACATTTCAACCATATTTTTAGTTTTAGCTTCATCGAATGAAATATTATCAACGATAATTAGATCATTAGTAGCTAATTTTGAAGAAAGTGCGCAGAAAATTGCTTTTCTTCTTTCTTTTTTATTCATAGAAAGTGTAAAGTTCACTGTGTTTCTTGGACCAAAAGCCACTCAACCTTTTTTTCTGATTGGTGATCTATTTGAACCCATTCTAGCTCTACCTGTACCTTTTTGTCTATAAATTTTTCTTGTTGAACCTCTTCTTTCACCTCTAGTTTTTGTATGAGCAACAACTTGTCTGTTATTAGCTAATTGGTAAACTAAAGCTCTGTGAATAAGTCCTTCATTTACTTCTAATCAAAAGATTGCTTCATTCAGTTCAACAGAACCTACTTCTGAACCTTTTTGATCAAATAATTTAGTATTCATCTAACTTGATATTTATCAATTAAAAAATTAGGTTTACGTAAGAGTTTCTTCCTCCCGGAACACCTCCTCTTACTCATACAACTGACATTTCAGTATTAATAAGTTCAACTGGAACTTTTTTAATAGTTACTTTAATATCACCATGATGCCCATGCATTTTTTTCCCTTTGTGAGTTCTAGTTGGTTTTCTATTACCAATAGACCCTAATGCTCTATGGAATTTTGAACCATGAGTAGCAGGACCCCCGTGGAAATTATGTTTTTTCATCGCACCAGTGAACCCTTTCCCTTTTGAGAAACCTTCTACTGATACTTTAACACCTTCTAATACATCGATAGAAACATCGTCTCCAACGTTGTATTTAGCTGAATCTCCTTCATTTATTGGAAATTCTACGATTTTAGCAAAAGAACTTTTATTCAAAGTTGTTTTTCATTCAGCCAATTCAGTTTCAGTCTTTACAACCCCCACTATCATAGCTTCATAACCGTCTTTTTCGATAGTCTTAAAACCTACCACTTTTAAAGCTGGAACCTTAAGAAGAGTAACAGGAATGAATTTATCATCCTTAACCACTCTTGTCATTTCCAGTTTCGTAGCAATAATTCATGCCATAACCAAAAATTGTGTTAGTAAATAAGCCAGAGGTTAAACTTTCCTTTATATATAAAGTAGTTTAACTTAACCTCTTAATAAAAACTTTTCATAAATATGTGAAAAAGCCCCGGCATTATATAAAATTCTTTTCATTTGTCAAAATAAAAATAAAAATCTATCGACACGATAGATTTTTATGTTTTTATTTATTTTTTCTCTGAAATTGTATAAGTATTTCTTCCTTTATCTTTTGATTCATATAAAGCTAAATCTGCCTGTTGTGATAATTGGTCTCTTATATGTTTTTCTAACATTCCAGGATATTCTTTATTTCAAATATCAACCTTGTGGAACATAGCAATATCAGCGACATCTTCAACCATAGCACTTGAGTCTGAATATTTTCTAAGAATCAAATCATTCAACACCTGACTAACATTAAACTGAGTGACTCAAATACTTACCGTTATATCATCCTTAATAGCAATATTTTCTTCTTCTATAATTCTATTTACAGAAGGAGTTAAACAATCTTTAATAGCTGTATTGATTTTTTTACAAAACTTTTCAACATTTGATGATCTTGCAATAATAGCAAATTCTTCTCAACCAATTCTATACACATCATCTCATCTTCTTTTTATATCATGTGTTCTTGTTTCGTTCAATAAAATATCTGAGAAAGATTTCAAAGCAACATCTCATACATGATGTCAGTAAGTATCATTAACTTTTTTAAAATGGTCAATATCCATAGTAAGTAAATATAAATCTTCTTCCGATATTTCTTCGCTCGTAATTCATTGAATTCTTTGCTTCATATCATCTTTATATTTTTGTCTATTCGGTATTCCTGTTAATGTATCATAGTTGGCCTGTCTATATAATCTTGCATTTACTACTTTTTGTAGTTGAGCACTCATATCAGAAACTCCACGAGCCATCCCAGCTGAGTAAGAATATCATTTATCAAGATTAAAAGTTGTTAATGCATGAACTAATTCTTGAGTTAGATATGCAATTTTATCATTTTCTTCCTTTGAGGCATGATTTATTGAAGAATAATTTCTTAACAAATAGAAGACTTCAACAATAACCAAGTCAATCAATTCACTTTCAGACATTACAAGATCAATATAATCTTGTATAGTCTCTGCTGGTCCCATTACTTTATTATATCCAAGCTTATTTGAATAACTATTGAGAATATACGCTAACGATTCCTTTTCTTCTTTTAATTCTAGAGGAGTAATTCCATCTAAATCATTATATCTTGTATAATAAGATAAATCTAGGTGTAATTTTGCATTCACAAAATCAAAATTTTCTCTTAAACTATTTTTATGTAAATCATCTTCATTTAATACAAGTTCAGATGATATCAATTTTTTTTCTTTTTCAATAAAATCATATGCCCCTTCTATTTTATCGCGCGTATCGTCAATTATTGATCTTAACTCATTAATATTGTCTACATTTGTTAAATTCTTTAAATGTAGGAAATTTAATGTAAATCTTGCAGCTTTAAATTTAATTTTTTTATTGTATAGTTCTATTTCTTTTATATAAGAATCATCAACAAAAAGTTCTTCAAGATCAGTGAGTGTATTTGTGATATTTCATAAAACGACTTCTGAGACTTTTGTAACGAGATTATCAATTTTTGATAAATCTTTTTGATTAATTGAACATACAAATAGTAGTGTTGAATAAATTCTTAATATATCTAATGTTTGTTCTAATATAATTCAGATATCAGATATTCTCTGTAATGATCACAGTCTTGTTCATACAGATTCAACGAAAGAATCAAATAACTTATCTAAAAAATCAACATTAGTTTCTAATATAAGTTTTTTGAAAAATTGTTCTTTGTTGTCTACAAATTTTGAAATTCAATAATCTAACAATAAGTCATAAATTCCTTGAATTGATGCTTTGTTATGATTATTCTTAAATACATTGTTTAAAATTTCACCAGTCACATCAAAATTCTCTGCATCTAATACAGAATCAACCTTATCTACAATAATGTTTTGTTCCGTGTCAAGACTTTCTCCTCATGACAAAACAGCCCCTACTTTATCAGTAGAAGCTGGAGTATGTCCTGTAATTAAGTGAGGAGATCTGCGAACCATACCTATTATTATATAATAATTTCATATAAATATAAGGGTATTCCAATTTTTATCAACACTTAATTCATTGACAACCTTTTTTTTTATGTTGTAACTAACTATCTAAGAGTCTAGTTACTTTATTTCATGTAACCTTCATGCTTTCTCTAACTTGTTTATGAGATTGTCTATTTGACGTAGGAAAATCTAATACATTATTAACTTTTCACATAGTGTCTCCTTTTACGAAACTAACTTTAAATTTAGCTTCTGAACTAATTCATAAACCTTTTTGTAACTCACGAAGATTTGAGTGAGAATCAGATTCTCGAGTTTGTATTTGTTGTGTATTTACCATAGGCATAACAGTTAAAAGTAAAATACATTATCAGGTTACTACATATATTTTTTTCTGTCAAAAATATGGTTATATATTTCATACTTTTTTTCACCAACATAAATTTAATATCGAAATTATATTTTTTTTAGCTTAAATTTTCCTTAAAGCATTCTAAAATTGACTCAACTGATAAAACTCATATAATACGCAAAAATTAAATTATTAAAGCAATTAAACGATGCAAAATAAATTAAATGAATTAAAAGAATTATTTTTATCTGAAATTAAAAATACAGATTCTCAAGAAAATTTAGAAATTCTTGAAAAAGACTTTTTATGAAAAACTGGGAAATTAAAAGAAATACTAAAAGGTATTAAAGATTTAACTCCAGATGAAAAGAAAATTATCGGACCTGAAGCAAATAAATTAAAAGTATTTATTGAAAATGAAATTTCTGAAAAATCAAAAAAATTAGAAGAAGAAAAGTTTGCAAAAATGGAAGAAGATGAACAAATTGATGTAACTCTTCAATTTCCTTCAAAAGACAAAGGTCACAAACATCCAATTAGTATTACTTCTAACTTATTAGAAGAAATATTTATTTCACTTGGTTTTACTGTTGAAGATGGTCCTCAAGTGGAAGTAGAAGAATTTAACTTTGATAAACTCAATATTCCTGATAATCATCCAGCAAGAGATGTATGGGATACATTCTGGATTTCAGATGAAATAAATAATGAAAAAGAATCTGGTACAAAAAACCTATTAAGAACACATACATCTCCAGTTCAAGTAAGAACTATGTTAAAATGAGAACTTCCTATTAAAATAGTTGTTCCAGGAAGAGTATTTAGATACGAACAAGAAGATGCAAGACATACTTGTAATTTCTATCAATTAGAATGATTAGTAGTTGGAGAAAAAGTAACATTTGGAGATCTAAAAGGAACTCTTGAAACTGTTATGAAAAAACTTCTTTGAGAAAAAACTGAATTAAGATTTAGACCAAGTATTTTCCCATTTACTGAACCAAGTGCTGAAATTGACGTATCATGTCAAATTTGTCAATGAACAGGGAAAGTAAAATGAAAAAAATGTTCTATGTGTTCTGCTACTGGTTGGGTTGAACTTTTAGGTGCATGAATGGTTCATCCAAAAGTTCTAGAAGATTGTGGAATTGATTCAGAAAAATATTCATGATTCGCATTTGGTATGTGAATTGATAGAATCGCTGCACAAAGATTTGGAGTTTCATCAAGTAGAATGTTTTACCAATCAAAATTAAAATTAAACGAACAATTTTAATAAGAAATAAAAAAATGACTTTTAAAAGTCATTTTTTTATTTCTTATTTTTTTTATTTTTTTCTTGATAATAGACTACTTAAGACTATAGTTATTAAAATTATTTTTTAAGTATAAATATGAACTTAATTCTCACAGAACTACAAAAATTCTCTAAAGCAAATTGGTGGATATTTCCAATATTTTTATTTGCTCTCTGTTTTGTTTATTTTACTGGAAGTGGAAACCTGGTAGAAATAATATTAATATTTTTATTTAACTTTATTTGAAATTTGTTCATCATGCTTATGCAAGCAAATTATTCAAATAAAAACAATACTGTTTGAGCACTTTGTCATCTTGGAGCAACTGCAACATTTACAAGTGTTTCATTATATGGTTACTTTGCACTCGAACAATCACAGTATATCCTCTGGCAAATTTGTTACATATTAACTACTATAAAATCTGTTAGTTATTACAAATTCAATAAAGATTATAAAATATTAAACGAAAAATTACTCATTGTTGTAAATATTTTTGTTTTTGCAGCATTTTTAAAATTCATGCCTTATGAACTTTATAGTATATTACAAGGTCTTGGTTTCTCAGCAGTAACAATCTGATTAGTAAGCACAAGCGATAAAATTCGTTATTATATGAGCTTATTATGAGTAGTATGAATTACATCAGGTTCACTTATAGGAGTTATAAATAGTTATTGAACAGGAAGTATTGATGGAATTGCCCTTGGGTATTTCATACTTACTCTGACTGTATTTGTCTTCTATATAAAATTACTTCCTTCTTATTTAAAAAAGACTGTAGCTACTCATTAATATATAAATAATAAATTATGCTCTTTTATTTATTTTTATTCTTATTATCGGTTTGAGTATCATGGTGAATGACACTATTATTCTCAAAATTATTTTATAAATGGAATATTTTAGATAATCCCAAAAAATATGGGTTAACAAGAAATCCAATTCCTTATAGTATGGGAATTGTATTCTTTATTTCATTTTTTTTAATTAGTTTTTTTGCTCTCGATTACAATTTTAAACTCTGACTTATTTGGGTATTTTGATTCTTTATTACTTGAATTAGTTTTATTGATGATAGACTAGATGTAAGTCCAAAAATTCGTTTATTTTTTCAAATTCTTATTTGAGCCATCATTTGAATTACTTCTATTAAAATATGATACATAAGTAATATTTTTGGTGGAATTGTAAATTTAGAAACGTACTTTGTAGAAATATTACAAATAAAAATTTATCTTGTCCCTTTGTTTTTTACAATACTTTGGTATGTTTTTATTTTTAATGCATTAAATTGGACAGATGGAATTCAATGAAATACTTCATGAATTTCAATTATATCTTTTTTCATATTATTTGTATTAGGAATAATCCTTTTTCATAGAGATAATTACATACAATGAATTGAAAACGCAGAATTCATTATGTGAATGTCTATCATTCTTGTTGGGATCCTTATACCATTTTGGTATTATGATTTTTGACAAAAGATCTTAATGTGAGACAGCTGAACCATGTTTTTGTGATTCATGTTGGCAACAATGGCAATCATAGCATGAGGGAAAATAGCAACCGTTTTGGTAGTATTCTGAATCTATGCTGTTGATGCACTTTATGTAATAATTAGAAGATTATTAAGTAAAAAAAGTCCATTAAGATGAGATTATACTCATCTTCATCATAGACTTTTAAAACTCGGTCTCTCGAAAAAAGAAGTTTTATATCTTGTATACAGTCTTTCTCTCATATTTTGAATAACTGCATTATTTTTAGATAAAACCGGTAAAATTATTGTTGGTTTGATTATAGTTTTTGTCGTTATATTTATTAACAAAATTGTAGAATTATGAATTCTTTCAAGCAAAAAGTTAATTGAGAAAGTAAAAAAATAAAAGCTTTTACATTAATAGAACTTATAGTAGTAAGTTCTATTATGGTATTAATCAGTGCAACATCAGTTTTCTATTTTATAGATTTTATTCATCTGCAAGAAGCTGAACAAAAAGCTGAACTTTTGGAATTAGATATTCAAAAATATGATCAATCAATTAAAAATAAAGAAATTTATGATTACACTATGTTTTTTAACACAGATAAATCAGAGCAATGATATGTAACTTATACAAATAATTTTGATATTCCATTTTCCCAAGAGTTAGATTATAATTCTATCTCTGGTATCTGACAAATTAGCTCTAATGCTAGTTCTTCAAATGTTTGGAAGCTTCAGTTTTTTGAAAAACATAAAAAAATTGATACGAAAACAATTGCCTGAGATAGTAATTCATTTTTTTCATTTAAAAATAGCCAAGTCTATAAAATTATTTGAAAAATAGACAATACAGTCTTAAATACAATTCATGTTTATTATTTTAGTTCAGAAAATTTGAACTCGAATACAGAATGAAAGCTACGATTAATAAGTATTCAAAATACAGAAAAAAATCCTTCTGAAATTTATACAGAATTAGAAATTAAAAATATTGCTGGAAAAAAAATATTTACAGCGAAAAATAATTCCTGAGAAAAAATTATAACTGAAGTTTATCTAAAGTTTGATCTCAATTGAAAAGAAATATATCTCTTAATACAATAAAATGAAAATAGCATTTTTTGGTACTGGTGAATTTTCAAGCGCCATTTTACAATGAATATTAGACACTCAAAAATATGATGTCAAACTTGTAGTAAGCCAGCCTGATAAGCCAATTTGAAGAAAAAAAATTATTACAGCAACTCCTGTAAAAGAATTAGCTGTCAAATATAATTTATCAGTATTACAACCTGAAAAATTAAGAAACAACACTGAATTTTTTAAAAGTTTAAATGACCTAGATCTAGATTTTATCGTTGTCGTTGCTTATGGAAAGATTGTTCCTCTTGAAGTATTAGAAGCTCCTAAATATGGTTGTATCAATACCCATGGATCAATTCTTCCTGCTTACAGATGAGCTTCACCAATTCAAGAATCAGTTAAAAATGGTGATATAGAAACATGACTAACTATTATGTATATGTCAGAATGAATGGATGAATGAGATATTTTAAAAATTCAAAAATGTGATATAAATGAACATGATACTAGCTTAGATATATTTAATAAGTTTATAGATTTTGGACCTAGTCTATTAACAGAAACGCTTGAATGAGTTTTAGATGGAAGCATAAAATGAGAAAAACAAGACGAATCTCAAGTAAGTTATTGTGGTAAAATATCTAAAGCTGATGCTGAAATTGACTTTACTCAATCAGCACAAGAAACTTACAACAAAAAAAGGTCTTACACGCCTTGGCCTGGGATTTTCACAACATACAAATGAAAAAAATTAGCGATTGAAGTTTGTCATGTCGACAATTCTGATATTGCATTTGATGATGATTTCCATATTGGTGATGTTGTTGAGTTAGAACAACATGAAAAACAAAAAATTTGAGTACTTTGTTGAAGCGGAATTCTTATTTTAGAAGAAGTGAAACTTGAATGAAAAAAATCTATGGATATAAATAGTTTTGTAAATGGAAATAAAGATTTCCTTGAATATAATTTTCTTAGTGAATAAAATTTAATAAAAAATTCTATGTTTAATATTGCTATTAATACGTTTAAAGAAATTGTAAGAAATAAATTCTTATACTTAATCTTAGTTTTTGCTTTTGCTTTTATCATATTTTCCATTTTATTAGGAAAATTAACAATTGGTGATGATTCAAAAGTTATTGTAGACTTTGGTCTTGCTATGATAGAAATATTTTCTTTACTTTGAGTATTGTTTGTTGGGAGTCAGTTGTTATTTAAAGAAATCGAATGAAAAACAATTTTTCTGATTCTATCAAAACCGATTAAAAGATATGAATTTATTGTAGGGAAATTTCTAGGATTCTCAGCTACTATTTTTCTTATTATATTAGTACAATCTCTTTTATTTTTATCAGTACTTGCATTAAAAGACATAGAAATCACAAAAATGATAGCCTACTCACTACGGTTTACTTTCCTTAAAATGGAAACATTACTTGCTTTGGTTTTCTTCTTTTCGACATTTATGTCAAACATGTTAACGGTTGTAGTTTCACTTATGGTCTATTTCCTTTCTCACAATTTTGCAAACCTGATAGACATGGCTCTTCGTTCAAAAAATATTGTATTTGAATACTTTGCTAAAGTTTTAAATTTAGTTTTTCCTCCATTTGAAGCTATGAATATAAAAGACTATATTGGAAGTTTTGAAAACTTTTCAACACACTTTTATATAATGAATAGCTTTTATGGAGTTGCTTATACTGTTATTATTATTTATTTAACAGTATTAATATTTAATAGAAAAAAATTCGAAATATAATGAAAAAATTAATCATTCAACAAATTCTTTCTGAATATTTTGATAAATATCAAATAGATCAAATATTACAAAAACTAACTGGTTTCACAAAAAACCAGTTGTTTTTTTGTGAAGAACTAGATGATATTACAGAATCTACTCTGAAAATAATAACTGAGCAAAGTAAAAACTGAATTCCTTTTGAGTATATTATAAATAAAGCTGAATTTTATGGTTTAGACTTTTATGTCGATAATAGAGTATTAATCCCAAGGAATGATACAGAAATTATGGTGGATTTAGTAATAGAGTCTGTTGATGATCAACTAAATTCAGGACCGGTCCTAATTGATATCTGAACTGGAAGTTCTTGTATTCCATTGTCTATATTAGAAAATACTCCTAAAATTATAGAAACCCACGTGGTTGATATCTCAGAAAAGGCTCTAGAATTAAGTAAAATAAATATTCAAAAGTATAAAAATAATATTCAACAATACCTTTGAAGTCTTTATTCACCTCTTATTTCAAAAGATTTCTCTCAATCTCCCGTATTTATAACAGCAAATCTACCATATATAAAAGATAATGATTTTGATAACATGTCTATCGAAACCATAACACATGAGCCAGATTTGGCTCTCTATGGATGAAAGGAAACGTGATTTGAATTATATGAACAACTCATTCAACAAATAATCCAACAGATTAACCAAAAGTTATTACAAACTGTATTTTTGTATATAGAAATATGATTTGATCAAAAAGAATATACTGAAAGCTATTTAACTAAATTAGGTCTGAAATATTCAATTCATAAAGATAATTCTTGAATTGATAGATGTGTTCAGATTGAGTTTGACTCATACTTGAAATAATTAATTAAATTGCTACAATAAAACAAAACTATTTATAATTCTCAAAAAAATATGTCTTTAGAAGAGTTTACACCTGTTGAATCTTCGGAATGATGAGCACAATCCGTAGAGATATCAGAAAAATTTAAAGAATCTGTAAAAAGAGCAGGCTCTGGGATAAAAAGAACACAAAAAGATGAAAAAAAAGCCAAAAAAAATGATTTACTTTTGGCTGGTTTTTTAGTGAAAATTATAATAGATAAAAAATTTGATTACGTTTTAGAACCACTTTTTGATGCACTTCATAACGGATTTTCATCTAATCTTCTTTTATGAATACTATCTCTTACACATGAAGAAGTTTCTCAGAAAATTAGAGAATTCTCAGAAAAACCATATACAGAGTATTCTTTTCAATATCCAGAATCATTTGAATTTAACGACTCAACTGTGGATCCAGAAGTAAAAACAAGAATAAATTATTGGGTTGAAGATATAGTCGATATACTTTCTTATGAATATTCGAGTTTAAAAGTAGTAGAACTTCAAGAATTATTTTTAAAAGAATACGACTCTCTTGTCCTTTATACAAAAAAAGTATTTATATTTTTCCTTCATAGTTCAAATATAAAAATCACAGAATCTCAAGCAAAGTGAATTACAGAATTTATCTTATCTGAAGTCGAAAAATCTATTAAAACACTTAAAATAGACGATGTTTAAAAAAGTACAAAACCTAATTTTGTGCTTTTTTTTATGAAAAAATATCCAATTATTTCAATAATTAAAATTATTATCAGCAACTACTAAAAATGCAAAAATAATCTGGTAAATAAAACAATTAAATAATAATAAATATTCGCTTACGAATAAATTTGACTTTCGGAAAACAATGGGTAAAATCCCGGCACAAACGAGTATGTACTACGGATATTTCTTGAGAATATTCGCTATTTATACATATTTCTGTTTAATGAAATTTATTTTTAAAATTTAATATTTTTGCAATGACTAAAGCTACACCTTTAGATAAAATCAGAAATATTGGGATTATTGCCCATATTGATGCAGGGAAAACTACTTGTACAGAAAGAATTCTGTACTATACTGGTAGAATTCATAAAATTGGTGAAACTCACGATGGTGAAGGTACAATGGATTGGATGGAACAAGAACAAGAAAGAGGTATTACAATTACTTCAGCAGCTACAACTGCTTTCTGGAAAGACCACCAAATTAATATTATTGATACTCCAGGTCACGTGGATTTTACAATTGAAGTAGAAAGATCACTAAGAGTACTTGATGGTGGGGTTGCTGTATTTGATGGTTCTCAAGGTGTTGAACCTCAATCAGAAACTGTATGGAAACAAGCTGATAAATACGATGTACCAAGAATCTGTTTTGTTAACAAAATGGATAAAATGGGTGGTGATTTTGAAATGTCTGTTGAAACAATCAAAAAAAGATTAGCTGGTGATAAAGTTGTTGCTATTCAATATCCTATTGGTGCTGATGATTCATTTGAAGGGATCGTAGATCTTATTGAAATGAAAGCTTACCACTTTGAAGGAGATTCTGGTGAAAACATTACTGAAATCGAAATTCCTGCTGATATTAAAACTAGATGTGAAGAATTAAGAGAAGAAATGGTTGAAAAAGTTGCATCAGCTGATGATGAACTTATGGATAAATATTTTGAAGAAGGTGAATTAACTGTTGCTGAAATCAAAAAAGGTCTAAGAACAGCTACTTGTTCTACAGCTTTATACCCAGTAGTTTGTGGATCTGCTCTACAAAATATCGGTGTACAAATGGTTATTGATGCTGCTGTTGAATTCCTTCCTTCTCCAATGGATGTAAACGAAGGTGAAATTGATTGTAAAGATATCGATTCAAAAGAATCTTTCAAACAAATTCCAGTTGCTAACGATTCTTCTTTAGCTGCTATTGCATTTAAAATTGCAACTGACCCATTCGTAGGGAGATTAACATTTACAAGAGTTTACTCTGGTACAATTAAATCTGGTTCATACGTATATAATGCTACAACTGGTTCAAAAGAAAGAGTTGGTAGATTACTACAAATGCATGCAAATGATAGAGTTGAAATTCCTGAAATTACAGCTGGTAACATTGGTGCAGTAATTGGTCTTAAAAATACTAAAACAGGTGATACTCTATGTGACGTTAACGATAAATTCCTAGTTGAATCTATTGAATTCCCACAACCAGTTATCTCTATTTCAGTTGAACCAAAAACAAAAGCTGATCAAGAAAAAATGGGTATGGCACTATCAAAATTAGCTGAAGAAGATCCTTCATTTAAAGTTGCTACTGATCCAGAAACTGCTCAAACTATTATTTCTGGTATGGGTGAACTTCACCTTGATATCATTGTTGATAGAATGAAAAGAGAATTTAAAGTAGAATGTAACGTTGGTGAACCACAAGTTGCATACAGAGAAACAATTAAAAATGTTGCTACTGATATTGAACATAAATACTCTAAACAAACTGGTGGTAGAGGTCAATACGGTCACGTTGTTATCACTTTTGAACCATATACTGAAATGGATGAAGAAGATGTTAAAAACGAAGAAAAAGAAAAACCTACACATAAATTTGTTAATAAAATTGTTGGTGGTACTATTCCAAAAGAATATATCCCAGGTGTACAAAAAGGTCTAAACGAATCTTACCAAAGAGGTTTTGTTGCTGGTTACCCAATGGTAGACATCAGAGCTACTCTAACTTTTGGTTCATTCCATGAAGTTGATTCATCTGAACTATCATTTAAATTAGCTGCATCAAAAGCATTCCAAGAAGCATGTAGAAAAGCAAAAGCTATTCTAATGGAACCTATTATGAAAGTTGAAGTTAATACTCCAGAAGAATATATGGGTGATGTTATTGGACAATTAAACTCTAAAAGAGGGAGAATTGAAGAAATGGGTGATAGAGGGCAAGCTAAAATTATTACTGCTTTCGTTCCACTTTCTGAAATGTTTGGATACATGACTGATCTAAGATCAGCTTCACAAGGGAGAGCTACATACGGTATGGAATTCGATCACTACGAAGAAGTTCCTTCTAATGTTGCACTTAAAATTGTTGAAGAAAGAGGTTTCAAATTATCTGAAGAAGATTAATCAAAATAAAAAAAGATTCACAAATTGTGAATCTTTTTTTTGCTACTTTTTTTATATATGTCAATTAAAAAGTAGTCATAATTAAGGAAAAAGTACTATTTTTTTTTTGCATTTTTGTATTTTTCCTTAAACTAATCATTGCTTATAAAGATAAATAAGCCACCAACTAAGTTTAAATAAAAATTTATACTTCAAGACTCTTCAAAATAAAGTCTTTAAAAGGAAAATCCGTAATAATCATTTTGATCATCAGAAAAAAATAATTATTTATGTAATGACAACGATTACATATTTTTTTAGGGAAACTCATTTTGTAAATTTTTTTACAAATTAACAAAAAATAAAATGCAATATGCTACATTAATAATAATGTGAGTTATTTTTTGAATGGCTCTCTCTGTAGTATTTTTCTTCATTTGGGAAAATAGAAAAACTACAAAAGCAAAATCAGAATCAGAAAAAATTATCGCTGAAGCTGAAAGAAAAAGAGAAAACATTCTAAACTCGACAAGAAAAGAAAGTAATGAAATTATTAAAAAATCTGAAAAGATTGAAGAAAGAATTTTAGAAAGAGAAGGTAAAATTGAACAAAAGTTAGAACAAATTGAGCAAAAATATGACAAAATTGCTCAAAAAGAAAATGATATCAAAGAAGAAAAAGAAAAGATTTTTGATAAACAACATGAACTAGATGGGAAACTTGAAGAAATGTCAAAGTTGACAGAAAAAGAAGCACGTGAGTTATTCTTAGAACAAATTAAAAACAAATATCAAGATGATGGTCTTGAAGTTGTTAAAAAATTTAAAAAGAAAACTGAAGATAGCAAAAAAGAAGTTGCGAGAGAAATTATTCTAAAATCTATTCAACAATATGCTGGTGATGTTACTTCTGAAGTAACAACTACAGTGATTGAAATTCCTTCGGATGATATCAAAGGGAAACTTATTGGGAAAGAATGAAGAAATATTACAACTTTTGAAAAATCTGCTTGAGTTGCTCTTATTATCGATGATACTCCAAATTCAGTATTTATCTCTGCTTTTGATCTATTCAGAAGATATGTAGCTAAAAAATCATTAGAAAAACTTATCGAAGACGGAAGAATTCAACCAGCTAGAATCGAAGAAGTTATAGCAAAAACTGAAGAAGAAGCTCATATACTTCTTACTGAATTATGAAACAAAGTTACTGAAGAACTTGGGATTACTAATATTCCAGATGAAATGTTACCTATTGTTGGGAAACTAAGATTCAGAACAAGTTATGGACAAAATATTCTAAAACATTCTAAAGAAGTTGCACTCATAGCTGAACAATTAGCTATTGAATTAGGAGCTGATCCAAAACTATGTAAAACTGGTGGGTTACTTCATGATATTTGAAAAGCTCTTGATCAAGAATACGAAGGAACACACCCTGAAATTTGAGGAAAACTTGCTAGAAAATATAAAATGAACGATAAAATCGTTGATATGATTGAAAATCATCACGGTGAACAATTCTCAATTTCACTAGAAGCTGCTATTGTTCAAGTTGCTGATGCTATTTCATCTGTTAGACCTGGTGCAAGAAGAGAAGTTATTGAAGACTATATGAAAAGAGTTCAAGAAATGGAAGCTCTTGTTCAAAGTTTCTCATGAGTAAATAAAGCCTTTGCTCTTTCTGCTGGACGTGAAATTCGTGTATTTGTAGATGCTGCTACAATTAGTGATCTACATGCACAAGACATGGCAAAAGAAATTGCAGAAAATATTCAAGAAAAATTATCATATCCTGGTGAAGTTAAAGTAAACCTGATCAGAGAAATGAGAGTAATTGAATTTGCTAAATAATCAGTAATATTGACGAATTACGAAAATTTTATACAATCTTTTCGTAATTCGTTTTATTTTTTAATAAAATTTCTATGTATAATGCGAGTGACTTAAAAGTTGGTAAAAAATTTATTATGGATAATGCTCCATACGAAGTAGTATCATACTCTCAAAAAGTAATGGGTAGAGGTGGTTCTATTATTAATATTAAAGCGAAAAATTTATTAACTGGTTCGAATGTTCCTAAAACATTTTCTGACCATGATAGATTTCCACCTGCTGATATTGCAACACATGAATATGATTACCTATATAATGACGGTACAAACTACTACTTTATGAACAATGCTACTTTCGAACAAGTAGAACTTCAAAGAGATGTATTAGGAGATGCTGAATTATTCTTACAAGATGGTGATAAAGTTCTTTTACAAGAATATAATGGTCAACCAATTAATGTAAATCTAGAACCAAGTTGTATTCTAGAAGTAGAAGATACTCCACCTGGTGAAAAAGGTGATACTGCTACTGGATGAAAAAAACCAGCTACTATGGTTACTGGTTTAGTAATCCAAGTTCCTTTATTTATTAATATTGGTGATAAACTAATTATTGATACAAGAACAAAAGAATATAGATCAAGAGCATAAAAATCAAAAAAGCAAAGGAAAAATCTTTGCTTTTTTTGTTGATTAATGTAGACTAGTACAAATTATTTTTTAATTAAGAATATTGTGTTTCCCTTTTTCGCACCATTTTCTTTTGAACCTCTCAATGGGTTTATAATATATACCTTTGGTTTCTCATTAATGATCTGTTTTTTTGTCTTCTTATGGATGATAAAAAAGCTTTCTGAACGTTACCAATACAGCTACAGTATTTTTACACAAAATATCTTATGGTATTTTTTATCTGTATTTATATTTTCGCGTGTATTTTATATTATTGCCAACTGGACAGAATTAAAATATATTCAAAATCCTTTTGAATTTTTCTTTATGAATGATTTTGATTTTTCCCTTATTTGAGGGATAATTTGATTTTTTGCATTTTTGACACTTCAATTAAAAGTTAGAAAAGAAAAGTTAGAACAATATATCGATGGTATTGCTATTTCATTTTTACTTGTATTAGCACTTGGTTACTTATGAGCATTATTAGGATGACAAGTATATGGAAAAGAAACTCACTTCTGAATTGAAATTCTCTATACACATAGTTTTACCCCAATTCCATATCAAGTAGCTATATTTCCTCTACCAATTGTCTACTCTATAACATTTTTCATACTATTTTGTATTAGTTATAGTTTATCACTTTTTATTCATCTTCGTTCGTTATTATGATATTTAAGTTTTATTAGTATAGCTTCAGTATTATTAATATTTGAATTCTTTAGTGGGAAATATGATATTTTTTCTCAAACACTCTGAATAAATATGACTCAAATTTTTAGTATAATAGCAATAGTTATTTTTACCTATAAATTATTTCAAGCATATAGATCTGGGGAAATTAAAGAAAATACTATAATTTTAAAATAAATGTACTCGAAAAATAAATTATTTCTGTTTTTCTGAATTTCATTTTTATTTTGAATTTGACTGAACGCTCTGATACCAAATATTCAAAATTCACTTCAAGTACTCCTTATTATCGGAGTACTTTTTTTTGCATACTATTTTTTCTTTCGTAAATATTTTTTATACTTATTTATTGCTCTTATTTGATGTTTTATTGGTGTGTTCCTTATTTATAGTCATATCTTGAAATTGAATCAAAATATGGCGAATTATGAGTATATTTTTAACAATAAACATCTCTTTGAATGAAATATTATAGATCTCTATAAAAAAAAGGAACATTCTCAAGAATTTATTTTAAAGGTTCAAAAAATTAATGAAAAAGTTATTTGAGATGATATTTACATTCTTATAGATATTCCAAATTTTTATACAATTTGAAAATGATATAATATTAAGACTAATATAAAAACCTATACTTTTAAAAATTCTTCTCAATTTAAATATAAAGAATTTATGCTTTCAAAAAAAATATATTGAAAAGCATATATAAATAATTTAGAAATATGAGAAATAGAAAGTCAGAATTATTTTTTAGAACAAATTTCAATATTTAGAACAAATGTGTTAGAAATAATCCATATTATCTATCCTAAAAATGAGGCACTATTTTTAGGAGGTATACTTCTTTGAGCTCGTGAAGAAATTCCGCAAAACTTAAAAAATGATTTTAATAAAAGCTGATTAACACATTTTATAGCAGTAAGTTGATTCAATATAACTATTTTAATCCTATTTGTGTGATTTTTATTTTGACGCTTACCAAAAGTTATACAAATTATCGCTATTACGCTCAGTATAGTTTCTTTTACATTTTTAGTTGGTGCAAATATACCAGTTATTCGTGCTTCAATAATGTGACTTATTTGATACTATATTTTGCAATCATGACGTTCATGAGATTCACTCAGTTTAGTTGTCTTAACTGCTTGTATCCTTGTATTAATTAATCCCATGATTCTTGTGTATGATATAAGTTTTCAACTGAGTTTTTTAGCGGTTTTATGAATACTATATACACAAAATTTCTTCAAAAGATTACTCTTTTTTGTACCTGATTTTTGATGAATAAAAGAAGCTTTAGTTTTAACACTTTGAGCACTTGTATTTACCTGTCCAATAATGGTAATGAATTTTTGAGTATTGTCTATTATAGCACCAATTGCTAATATATGCGTTGCATGGACTATTCCATTAGCTATGTTATTAGGTTTTATTTCCATACTTGTCTACTATGTCTATCCAATGTGATGAATTGTGTTTTGATTTATTCCTTGGTTATTATTAAAGTTTGATATTATAGCTGCACATTATTTTTGAAATTTAAAGTATGCGACTGTTGATATAGATTTTTGAAAATATACTTTTTTAGTATTTTTAAGTTATTTTACTTTTATTATTTTTTGTATTTTATTACAAACTGAAAAGAAAAAAGAAGAAACGTAGTTTCTTCTTTTTTTATATTAATTCTTTATTTTCTGAAAGATTTTCTGACATTTTATCAATTTCTCAAGCTGGAAATATATCTCATGATTCTATTTCTCATGCCTCAGCTATAATTAGTTCTAATTCAGATTGGTTTTTTATTTTTTCTTCTTCCGATGTACTGTTGTTAGTTAATAATTCTTGTGTTTCTTGATATTGTCTTTGTAAAATTTCTTTTCTTTGTTCTACTCATAATTTCATCATTTGAAATTGTTTACTTCATTTTGCTCATACTGCTCACTCTGCTGTACCAGCTAATGTATATAACATTAATAGTCATTCAAATCTTTCTTCGTTTGTATTACCATTTTGAATAGATTTCATACATCTTTCAAAGCAAACGGTATCTCTACGAATATTTTGTGCATTTGTTAATATTTCATTTGATGCCGTTTCAACTGCTATATTAAAGTCTAATTCAGGATTTCCTTCAATTCAATCTGGAGTAATTGAAATAAAATTTCTTCAAATAAGAGAGTAAACCTCAGCTTCAATAGGCGAACACTCATTGTTTTCTATTTGTTTTTTTATATCTGGAAAACTTTCTTCAAATTCCATTTTCCCTCATAATGATTCTGGGTCTCTAGCTTCATTACACTGCTCTAAAATTGATTTAATTCTCAAGACTTGAGACTCATCAGTATTTATATCTTCTCATACAAATTTACCATTTGTATCTATTTCTTCTAATACTCAGTCAAGAGTTTCTAGTGATATTTGATTTTGTTGAACTAGTGAAGATAAAATTGGTAAAAATGGTTGATCTTCTAATTTTGGATATTGATTTTGAATTTCTTTGATTAATTTATCATTATTTTTTAGGACCGGTCCTCTTAGTGTATCTATTTCATCAGGATTTTTAAATTCTGCATATCATAAACTTTCAGCTACTCACTTTTTTGTAGCTTCTGTTTGTTCTTCTGTTGCAGAAGTTTTTTCATCTTCAAAGGCCTGATTATCCGCATTAATTTCAGCTTTTAACTCAGGATTTTCAAAAAGATTCGGTCCATGATTTTCAATAAGTGGAGACATAAATCTATATAAAAAAATAATCACTTATATTGTAACATATAAGTGATTATTCTGTCAATTTAATGATTAGTCTTCAAAACCAATAGGGTTTTGTTTTCCAAATTGAGTAGATACTTCATAGGCATGAGATACTTCGAATAAAGTAGTTTCATCTAATCTAGGAGCCAGTAATTGAATACCAACTGGAAGTAATTCTTTTTCTTCGTCTTCTGAATGTGCAAATCATGCAGGAACAGAAATTCCAGGAAGACCTGCAAGTGAAGCCGGTATAGTATAAGCATCTGCTAAATACATTTTTACTGGATCTTCTGATTTTTCACCTTTTTTCCATGCAACACTTGGTGAAGCTGGAGTAAGTAAAATATCTACTTCTTCGAAAACTTTTTTAAAATCTTCAATAATTAATGTTCTGATTTGTGTTGCTTTTTTATAATATGCATCGTAGAACCCTGCAGAAAGTACATATGATCATACAATTGATCTTCTTTTAGCCTCAACGCCAAGTCCTTCAGTTCTATTATTTAAATAGAGTTCATCCATAGATGCATACGGATCTGATGAATTATGACCGTAACGAATACCATCAAGTCTCCCTAAGTTTGTTGAAACTTCTGCTGGACAGATAATATAATATGCTGCAATTGCATATTTTGTCATAGGAAGTGAAACTTCTTTGATTTCAGCTCCTAGTTCTTTCATTTTTTCAATTGATTTTTCGATTGTTTCTTTTACCCCTTTGTCTAGTCATTCTTCAAAGTATTCTTTTGGAATACCTATTTTTTTCCCTGAAAGATCAGCATTTTCAAATATAGACATGTCTATAATATCTTTTGTTTTCAGTGAAGTATTTTCTAATTTATCCTCACCATTCATAATATTATAAAGAAGGGCTGCATCTTTTACTGTTTTAGTGAATGTTCCTGGACAGTCTAAGCTTGAAGCCATTGGCATGACACCAAATCTAGAATTTCTCCCATAACTTGGTTTAAAACCGACAACATTACATAAAGACGCTGGTTGACGAATACTTCATCCTGTATCTGTTCAAAGTGCTGCTGGAGCTAACCCAGCTGCAACTGAAACTGCAGAACCTGAACTTGAACCACCTGGGATTCTATTCGTTCCCCAAGGATTTACTGATTGTACTGTTTGAGACGTTTCACCTGTTGATCCCATTGCAAATTCATCCATTGAAACTTTACCAAGAGAACTCATCCCTTCTTTTTGTAATTTTTCAATAACAGTAGCATTATATGGAGGTACAAAATCTGCTAGCATTTTTGATGAAGCAGTTGTTTTTACTCCTTTTTCACAAAAAATATCTTTTACAGCTAATGGAATACCTTTCAATAGTCATTCTTCTTGATTTAAACCATTTTCATTTACATAGTTAAATGCTTGTAATTTGCTATCATATGTTTCTACTCTCCCTAAAAAATATTGAAAAACTGCTTCTTTTGTTGTTTCACCAGCTTCAATTTTTTCAATAATTTGTTCTAAAGATAAATCTTTGAAATTCATAATTTCTAGTTAAAAAATTAATTTTGTCTGATTATAATCAAAAATATCTATTTTAAAAGAAAAAAACTCCACAATTAATCTGGAGTTTTTAAAATATACTTATTCACTAATACCCCATATATCAGCAGAATGATGTAACTCATATTGTAAACGATATAAATATAAAGATTCTCGAGATAATAAATATTTATAATCAGGAATTTCCATATTCATAATATCCTGAATATTATCTAAATGTGTATTAACGTAATACAAATATACTTTTTTACGATGTTTCTCATTATAAAAAATTGAAATTTGATCAAATGAAGTTAATTTATTTTCTAAATCATAATGTTTGTATAAATATAATTTAAATGCTAAATTTTTATTATGAGGTATAAAGTTCTGTACATAGTTAGAATTCATTTTTTTCAATTCGTTTTCAAGTGGAATTATTAAATAATCAGATAGAATTATTCAGCTATTTCTATAATAATGAATAATATTTCCATAAATATCAAAAGCTATTTTTGCTTCTTCATATTTATTTTCTTGAAGAAGATTCCATATATAACTTCCATATAAATTAAAATATGTCTGCATATCATTTCCTGTATGATTATACTTTAAAGGTATAACTTCATTATAATTAAGTTCTAACATTGATAATTCTTGGATAGATTTAGAATATTCAGACATTAATTCCTCAGAAAATTTATTTTTTTGTCAACTATGTCATCTTTGTGTCCACTCGTAATAATTAAAATTTTTGAGTGTGTTATCAGAAAAATTTTCCAATTTTTTATAAGTAACATCTGAAAATTCTTTATTAAATTTATATATTTCTGTATTTTTCGGGATATTATTATAAGTAAATATAATAATCCATATAGTTACTAATATTAAAATAGAAAGAACTGATAAGATTGAAAATTTAATATTTTTTTGTATGAATTTATTTTTCCATAGTATAAAAATCCCTATAGCAAAAAACAATATATAGAAAATGATACTTCATACATAAATTCACATATTACTCAAAAATATATCTGCTACTTCATTTTCCATATTTACTGGATATTGAAATAAAACTGCCCAAATGACCAGAAATAGTATATAAAATAAAAATGCTCCTTTTTTCATATTAATTTGTTATATTTATAAAATATTTGTGTTGCCTAAAAAATTCTATTGACAAAAAAAAATCAATACCTTTTTTGTGCTTTGATGAATAAAGGTCAACCTATTGAAACAGAAACTGGCTGGACATTACCTTGAATTGGACGACAAACAATTGGGTTTAATTTTCCTAAGCTTAATTAGTTATAAACTCGAATAATTTACAGATTAATGCTACATTACATCAATGCACTACTGTAGAATATAATTAATTTTCACAATTAAAAGCACAAAAAAAATCCACTTGCGTGGATTTTTTTTATAATTATTTAGCTTTTCTAACTTCTTTAAGTCTAGCAGCTTTACCAGTAAGTTCTCTGATAAATTTAATTGATTTTCTTCTAACTTTAAATTGTCTAAGAATTTCAATTTTTTGAATAGTTGAAGAGTGAATAGCAAAAACTTTTTCTACTCCGAATGCTCCGATTTTTCTTCTAACAGTAATAGTTCTTTCCATTGATGATTTCCCAGCAACTTTAATAACTAAACCTTTAAATCTTTGAATTCTTTCTTTGTTACCTTCTTTTAAGATTTGGTAAACTTCAACTTCCATACCAGTTTTAATTTGGTCTCTTCCTTCTTGTAAAAAAGGAGCTTGAACAGCTTTTAGTAATTCTGAATTTGTCATTCTATTTATACTTATTAATTAAAATACCCAATTTATTTGCGCATATCATATAAAAATATAATTAAATTGCAAATTATTTTTTAATTTTTAACTATTTTTTAACATTTTTCTCTAAATATTTAGATAATTATATATTTTTTTGCATTTTTTACTAATATTTGGTAAAATTAAAAAGAATTAATTTATAAATAATACAATTGTATGGACTTTAAAAAATTGTTTGAAGATACAAAAACAAAAGCTAACGAAATGACAACTAAGGCTATTGATTTCTCATCTCAAAAATTAATGGAATCAAAATTAACATTAGAAACAAAAGAAGATTTAGAAAAATTTCAATCTGATTCTAAAAATAAAGAGTTCACAAGTAAAGAAACTGGTGAAACTAAAACATTTACAAGAAGGTCTATTGTTATTATTGGTGAGGAAAAAACAGATTTTTTCAAAAATGCTCTCTATATTTTACCCGTTATTGCAACAAAAGCATTTACACAAAATGTTTCTGTAAAATTAGCAAAATCTGATATTAAAGAATTTGATTATTCTCAAATTGAAGTTACTGATTTCCCAAGTTTAGTTTTATTTGAAAATGAAAAAGTATCAAAAGTTATCACGGGAGAGGATGCAATATTAAAACTTGTAAAAAGTTTCGATTTAGATATAAATAAACAGATAGATAATCTATAAAATATATTCATAAATCTGAGATTATGACTTTAGAAATTATTGACGCTTTGTATATAGTTTTAATTATGTTTACGAGTATAATTTGAACTTTACTGATCATTGCATTGTTAAGAGTACTAAAAGTATTGAAAATGGCTACAGAAATTGTAGACGCTTACAATAAAGTAAAAGAAGTTTTTGCTGCTTATAAACAAATTCCAGAAATTGTTAAAGAAACTGCAAAAGAATATTTCAAAAAGTAAAAAAAAAGAGCCGAAGGCTCTTTTTTTATTTCTTTTGATATTCTTTTCTGACTAGTTTTCTATTATTAAATATCCAATTCCATATATCTCCTCTAAATTCTATACCATGATTAAAGCAAAATTTTGTTAACACTTGTTCAAAAGCAGATTCTTCACCGTGTGCAAAAATATCTCTTTGTAATATTTTTTTACCATTATCATCTTTTAATATAAAAGATCTCCCATTTAAAGCGATTTGATTTACTCTTGCTGATTCGGTTATAAGTCACTCAAATATAAGCGATTCTTTTTCCTTTTCAAACTCTATTTCTTTATGCTTTTTTTCAAAAATATCTTCATAATACTGTTTTGAACAGAATAAATTAAATGATTGCATAAAGTTCATTTCCTTATAGCCTACATCGGTCCATACTATTTTGTATTTTTCAATCATTTTTTCAAAACTTTCATCAAAGTTGTCAGGATTAATTCTTACTCATGTTTTTTTCTTATTCCCATTATGTGTAAGTTCAATCGCAAATAATAGTTTTCCATTATTTTTTTCAATTCTTACTCATAAAACTTTTCATGTTTCGTCTAATATTTCTTTTGTTTTTAATTTAGTAACTGATCTTCTCATTTCAATTAATTCAGATTTCTTTTTGATAATATCTAAAATTAATTTATTTTCATCAAGGATTCAATTATTTAAATAATCACTGAAATTATAATAAATTTGTTTTTCTTTTTCGTCTATTCATTTAATTCTTAATCGTATTCTTCATAGTTTTTCATCTTTTACTCATTCTATGTATTCTAGATTAGTAATTCTTCACTCTTTAATATCATTTAAACTGTATGGAGTTTGAATTAATTCAGAACTCAATTTCACTTCATTATAGGAAAAATCTCTATTTTTTGCTACTAAATTCATAACTGATAATAATAAAAGTAATACCTAATAAGTATAGTATATTTTTAAAATTAAGTAAATAAAAAAAGAGCAAATTTGCTCTTTTTTTATTTGTCCTTATATTTTTAACAAATTACTTATAACTTTTGCACAATATGTGAAAAATTATTAAACTTGATCCTCAGTTGGCAAACCAAATTGCAGCTGGTGAGGTTGTTGAAAGACCGGTCTCAGTTATTAAAGAATTAGTTGAGAATTCAGTTGATGCTGGTTCAACAGAAATAAGAATAGATATTGAAGAGTGAGGTATTCAAAAAATTGTAATTACGGATAATGGTTGATGAATTTCGAAAGAAGATCTTCCTCTGGTTCCTGAAAAGTATGCCACTTCAAAAATAAGCTCTTTACAAGATTTATATAATGTTATGACTTTTGGTTTTCGTTGAGAAGCATTATCGTCAATTTCATCGGTATCTCAGTTTGAAATAATATCAAAAACGCCTGAAGAAAGCTTTTGAAATAGCTTAAAAATACATGATGGACAAGTTTGACAAATCGAAACTTATCCTGCTGAAACTGGTACAAAAATTATCATTGAAAATCTTTTTTATAATACTCCTGCACGTTTAAATTATCTTAAAAAGCCAAGAACAGAATACAATCATATTCTTGATTTTCTCAATAATATGGCAATGAGTTATCCACATATTTGATTTCAATTTAATAATGATGGAAAAAATATTTTTCATTATCAATCTGGAGAAACTTTAGAAACAAGATTATATTCTATATATGGTGACCAAATAAGCTCACAACTCATTCCTATAGATTTTTCACTCTATTGAATGAGAATTCATGGGATGATTTCTGATCCAAAAGTAAGTTTTTGAAATAAAAATAGACAAGTACTCTATGTAAATAAAAGAGTTATCAAGTCACCACTTATCATGAAAGCAATTTCTGATGCTTATAATCGTTTTATTCCTCATGGGATGCATCCAGTTTATATTTTACAAATTGAGGTAAATCCAACAGAAGTAGATGTAAATGTTCATCCAAGAAAAATGGAAGTTCGTTTTGCGAATGAATCTAGTTTATTTAAGGCTGTTCACTCTGCTATTTTTTCAAAGCTTGAATCGACAACTCTATTAAGTCATTCATGAGAAAATGGTCCAGAATGAGAAAAATCAGAATGAAGCGCTATAAATAATAATTTTTCTCATAAAAATAATTTTCAATCAAGTTCTCAAAACTCAGCACCTCAATATTATACCGGTTCTGGGACAAAATTTAAATCGTATTCTCCATATAAAAATATAGAGTCTAATCCAGCTCAATGAAAAATAGGAGCTGCCTTAGATTTTTCAAAAGCAACATTAGATTCTGAACATATTCAAGAAAATAGTGGACCGGTCCATAATTCAAATGACCTACACTATACAAAAATGTGAAAAATCATCGGACAAATGCATAATTCTTATATTATTGTTGAAACAGAGTCATGAATGCAGATTCTTGACCAACATGCTTTAGCTGAGAGAATTATTTATGAAAAACTCGTAAAATCACAATATACAGCGAAAGTACAAGGACTCTTAATTGGAGAATCTATACAATTACAACCAAAAGAACTGGCTATCTTAGAAGAAAATAGACAAACTTTTGAAGAAATGTGATTTGATATAGAAATATTTCAAGCTGGAAGTTTGATAATAAATGGAATTCCTGATTTTATAAAAAAAGAAAACCTTTCTCAAATTTTCACTGGAATTCTTGAAGATATTGGTTCACAAAGTAATAATAAATCTCAGACTCTCGAAGAAGTGAGAAATAAAATATTTGCCTACACAGCCTGTCGTAGTGCGATTAAGTTCGGAAATAAACTTAATCTCTTCGAAATGAATAGATTATTAAATGATGCCGTTATGGACTACTCTGCCACTTGTCCACACGGAAGACCCGTTATTTATGAAATGAACTTACAAGAGTTGCAAGATAAATATGAAAGATAAAAAAACCTCTTAAATAAGAGGCTGTTTTTACTGGCGGATAAAGTTTATTGCCGCTTTTTTTATTTTGCTTATTTGAGAAGTATTTTTAGTCATTTTACAAAATATCATCAGTATATATATAGTAAATGCTATATTAATTTCTACAATATAATGTGCTGAACTTGTTGCGGAAAATCCAACAAATTTTACTCCCGTAAGATTTAATATATATAAAGCAATTGGGAATGTAACAATTCCTATTATAAGTGCCTTTAATATATTCCAAAAAAAGAATTTTAGATAATAAAACATATAACCTCCAGTATTGTGCATGACATCTATTAATAGAATACGATTATTAAATTAAAAATGTAATGTATTTAAAATATATCTCTTTTTATTAAAATAAGCAAATTATAGAAAAAAGACACTCAATAAATTGAGTGTCTTTTTTTTGTTTCAGTATATGGTATCCCCAGCTGGGATCGAACCAACGTCTATCCCTTAGGAGGGGATTGTTCTTCCACTGAACTATGAGGACAAAAAAAGCTCGCAAGCGAGCTTTTTTATGATTTTATATGTTTACATACATAATCGCTGCTGAAACTGCGATGAGTATAACCACAAACACTACCAAAATCAAATTTGTTTTCTTTTCACTACGAAGTTCTCCTCCAAGTCTTTCTTTTTCAATTTTTAAGTCTTCTACTTCATTCGTTAAATACGTTTTAGATTCATCAAGTAGAAATTGTGATTTTTTGAATTCAATAAGAGAAACTGAGTTTTTTACAACTTCTTCATATTTACCAAGTTTCACAGATAATTCTTGAATTTTTCAATCCTTTTCTTGAATTTGAGTACGTAAGTCTCCATAAATATTATCTAAAGTTTGATTTACTTCTGATGGAATTGATACACTTTTTGATTCTGATGATTCAACATGAACTGATTTAGTTTCAGTTTTTGGTACAATAACTTCTTGTTTAATCGAAGTTCCTCAAAGAAGGGCTTCAACATCTGAACCTTTTACATAAACAACTTTGCCATCTTTTTTGGCTCTGAGTTTTCATGCTTTGATATATCTGTCTACACTACGAGTAGAAATATTTAATTTTTCTGCTACTTCTTGTCTGGTATATTTATACATAGACATCAATTTTAATATATAATATGTCTATAAAATACAAAAAATCCCTGATTAATCAAGGATTTTTTGTATTTAGCTTTGACAATTTATAAAAAAATATGTCTACTATGTCTATAATATTAAGAATATACAGGAAATTTTGATGATAAATCTAAAATTTCTGCTCTTAATTCTTGTAATTTTTCAGGATTTTGATGATTTTGTACAGCTTCAGTAAATACTTTTGCAATAATCTTCATTTCGTCTTCTTTCATCCCTCTTGTCGTAGCAGCTGGAGTTCCTATACGAATACCTGATGGATCAAGTGGTTTTCTTGGATCATATGGAATCATATTTTTATTTGTAGAAAGACCAACAGTATCTAAAGCCGCTTCAGCTTCTTTCCCTGTTATTTCAAAACTTCCAAATACATCAATTAAGACTAAGTGATTATCTGTTCCATTTGAAGTAATTTTAAATCAACTCTCCATTAATTCAGTTGCCAATACTTGTGCATTTTTAACAACTTGTTGAGAATATTCTTTAAAACTCGGATCAAGTGCTTCTTTAAATGCTACAGCTTTTGCTGCAATAAGATTTTCGTGTGGTCCTCATTGTACACCTGGGAAAACAGCACGTGCAATATCTTTAGCATATTTTTCTTTCGACATAATCATCGCTCATCTTGGTCCTCTTAATGTTTTATGTGTCGTTGTTGTTACTACATCACAGTAAGGAACTGGATTTTCTAATACTCAACCAGCTATTAAACCAGCAATATGAGCAATATCAGCCATAAGAATTGCTCAAATTTTATCTGCAATTTCTCTAAATCTTTTCCAATCAAGGTTTCTAGAATAAGCTGAGAATCCTGCCAAAATCATTTTAGGTTTGTGTTCTAACGCTAGTCTTTCTACTTCATCCATATCGATGATTTCAGTTTCTTTATCTAGAGTGTATGGAATAATATTATAAAGTATTCCAGAAAAATTCATTGGATGGCCATGACTTAAATGTCCTCCTTGATCTAAACTCAGACCAAGTACCGTATCACCAGGATTTAAAACACCTAAATATACTGCTAAATTCGCTGGAGAACCACTTAAAGGTTGAACATTAACATATTCTGCCCCAAACAATTCTTTTGCTCTTTCAATAGCAAGGTTTTCAATTTGATCGATAAATTCTTGACCAGCATAATATCTTCTTCCAGGGTATCCTTCTGAATATTTATTTGTGAGAATACTTCCTGCAGCTTCCATTACATCTGCTGATGCATAATTTTCTGATGCAATAAGCTCAATTTCAGCTTCTTGTCTTTGTGTTTCTTTTTGAATTAAATCAAAAATAGCATTATCATTTTGTTGTAACATGGTTTATGAGTAAAAAAATAAAAATCAATAAAACTGATTTCTAACCATGGATAATAAGTTTTTGAACAAATGTATATATCATATTTCTTACATTAAAAAATATATGTGAGTATTTTATAAATTTTTTCACATTTTTCCATCATTTTATAAATATTTTGTTAAAAACTAAAAAAAAGAGGACCGGTCCTCTTTTTAAAATATAAAAAAAGAAGAACTAATGTTCTTCTTTTTTTAATGATTCTATTGTTTTATCGAAATCTTTTAATTCTATAAATTTAGATAATGTTTGTTTTGCTGTATCTAATTGTCTATCGAAATTATTTGCAAAATCTTCTTTTTTAAAATCAACATGAATATCTGGAGTAATTCACTCAGCATCGATATTTTTATCTTTTGGAGTAAACCATTTGGCAATAGTTAACTTAATTGAATTTCCATTTTCTAAATCATAAGCTTGTTGAACTGAACCTTTTCAATATGATTGTGTTCCAACTAATATTGCGAGCTTATAATCATGAAGAGCTCAGGCTGTAATTTCCGATGCAGAAGCTGAATTTTCATTAATAAGAATCACAATTGGTTTATCGTATGCAACTCCGAAATTATTTGATTCATAAGAATCTGTTGCTAATACATTTTTATGTTTTGTTGTAACCAGAAGTTTTCCATCTTCTACTAAGTTTGATAATATTTCAATCGCTGAGATTAAGTATCATCCACCATTTTCACGAAGATCTATAATCAAACCATCTGTTTCTTTTAATTCTGATAATTGTTTTGAAAACTCATCTGCTGTATCTTCTCAAAAGATATTAATAGCAATATATCAATAATTTGTTTCTTCTAATATTTTCCCATCAACTGATGGTAATACGATTTTATCACGAATAACTTTTATTTTTAATAAATCTCATTCTCTGAGTACTTCAAGATTTACTTCAGTTCCAGCAGGTCATTTAATAAATCAAATTGCTTCAATAAGATCTATGTCTTTTAATTTATTATCATTGGCTGAAATAATAATATCTCCATTTCTTATTCCGTATTCTAAAGCTGGTGATCATTTAATGACTCTATCAATAAGAATTCATAATGGATGTTTATCAACAACCGCTCAAATTCATTCAAAATCTCAAGAAAGCACTTCATTGAATTTTTGAACTTCTTGTTTTGTCATAAATTCAGAGTGTTTATCTCATAATCCTTCAACTAATCATGAAATTGCTCAATTAATTAATTTTTCTTCTGTTATATGATCAATATCATAACTTTGTTTTTTAATTAATTCATATGCTTCCCAAAATCGATGTAAATCTAAATCATTTTCATCGAACATATAAGCTCATTTTAGAGTTTTTCACAATGGGCTTCAATAATTATTGGCTATTTGAAAGGAAAAAATAACCCCTAATATGAAACTTGTTAAAAAAGTGATAAAAACCCATGTGAAAAGATTGCATTTTTGTGAATTTCTCATTGTGTGTGAAAAGTTTTTAATAATTTAAAAGATATTTAAAAGAATAACCTTTTAGATAAAAAAGACAAGTCAATTGAATAATTAAATATATGTTAAAAACTTGTAAAAATTACTTTTTCCCTTTTAATAAGGAATAGTTTCCGAGTTTTTTACATTGGATATTTGGATGTTAAAAAATATTTGGCTTAAAATAGCCGTTTTAACAATTTATCAAAAGTGATTAATAATAATACTATATATAAATAAATTAAAATAATAATATATTAGACACTAAATGTAAAAAAAGAAAAATAGAAATTTTGAATAATTATAAAATCTATGATATTCTTAAATAGATATTAAATAACTATTTACATATGATTTTTACTTTTTTGAAAAAACAAAGTGAACGTAAGAAAAAAATAGAATTGTTAACGATTCTTATAAATTCGATTCACATTGGAGAAGACCAAAAATATTTATATTTACAATCTCTTGAAGTTTTAGATACAGATGGTATTGAGAATCTTTATAGAGAAATTACTGTTTTTGTGGAAAACTTTGAAATGAGAGAATTAGAAGATATTCAAAAACAAAGTTTTTCTTCTATAGCTTGAATGAAAAAGAAAGAAGCTGAAGAAAAAGCACAAGAACTGAATTCATTTGGATTTTTACTTCATAATATTTAAAGATGACTGAAATACTACAAAACAAAACCATTGAAAATGTTGATTTTACTAATCAATCATTAGAACAAGCAGAAAAAAATATGTCTTTGCTTACTGAAAAATCAGTAAATACATTATCTGAAGCAAAAGAACAAGCTAAAGGATCAGTTAAATTTGCTGAAATTTGTTCTCAAAACTCAGAAAAATTTACAAAAGCAACTTCAATTTTCGATAAATATCTATCAAACCCTACGGTTTAATTTAACTTATTCTTATTCCTTCGATGAAAAAATTTAAAATTGCTGTAACCAAAGACCAAAAAAAATATACTTTGGTTTTTCAAGCAGAAAATGAAATTCAAGCAAAACAGAGAGTTCACAAAGAGTGATACTCTGTTTTAAACATTGAAGAAATTTTTGAAGATGTTCAACTTGGTCATACATTCTACTTTTTGTGTAAAAATGGCGAAGAAATGAAGTCTGGGAGAGTTATGTGAGATGATATTTTTAAAGTGTATACAAAACTGAGAAAAGATTTTTGATATGAAGTTATGTCTTTATATTCAGAACAAGACAAAGAATCTTCAGCTGATAAAAAACATAAAATACTCAAAGATTTAGAAGCGGGTTTTGAGTTAATGGAAAGTTCAAACAAAGATAAAGAAGAAGAAAAACCAAAAGAAAATATTAGAAATGAAGTAAATGAAAAATCTTTAGATGATTTTTATTTAAAAAAAGAATTAGATGAAAATTATAAATTAATTGATTTTGTTTTAGAAAAAATCAAAAATTTAATTGAAAACAATGAAATTGAAGACTTAGATATTGATCAAAAAGAAAAATTAAAAAGAATTCATAACTCGATTGTGAAAATTAAAAAAACAACAAATATTGCTAAACTAAAAGAAGTTTGAGAATTAGCATTATTGAAAATTTGAATGATCGAATTGAGAGAACTTGAAAAAAGTAAATCAAAAGAATCGAAACAATTTTTAAAAGAAACAAATAATCTTCTTCGTAAATTTGGCTCTAGTAAACAATTTATAGAAAAAGACAAAGATTTAAAACTCAAAGCGAATACATTTTTAGAAAAAGTTTTTGATCTTTTTGATGAAATTCAATTGAAAAAAAATAAAAAACGTATCAAAGTTGATAAAACGTCACATGCGTATATTAAAAATCAATTATTACTGAAAAAATACGAAGACAGACTTTCCTTAAATACAAAGTTATTATTTAAAAATATAATTCCAATTCTTCTGAGAAAACCAGAATGAGTTGATATTGTAATCAAACGTAGAGTTTTAGAACAAAATATTTTATTACTCAGAGCAAAAGAAAGATGAGTAGGATATTCTTATACATCTGTTAAAAAATGATACAATAAATTTTTAGAAAAATTTGATAAAAAAGTTGCGGTATTACGTAGTTATGCCTTTGTTCTCATATTTTTATATATGATGATGTTCCTTCTTTTCTTGAATTATCAATATTATTTCAAAGCAGATGATTTAGCGTATTTGAATTTTAATTATACAGGACTTTCATATTTTGTGCTTTTCTGTTTTGTCTATTTAGGCTTATTTTACAGAAAATCATTATTTTATATATCTTTTATTTTTGGAATTTTATCATTTCTGATTATATTTGCGAGTATTAATTTCTAAGAAAATTCTATGAGATTTTTACTTCTCTGAGTTTCATGGATTTTTTGAATAGTCTTTTATTTATTCTATTCATTATCACAAGGAAAGAGTTTTTTTTGAGAAGCTATTTATAATAGTTTTCAATTTAAACCTCTCATTTTTTCATTGCTTACAACATCAATAATATTTATTCTTTTAGGTCTAATATTATTTTTCATATTTAGTAATTTCAAAGATGATTACTCTCGAATTCGTGAAAAGAAACAAGATGTTATAAATGTTTCAGGAATTCTATTTTCCTTAATATTCCTTTTTGGATCTTATTATTGACTAGAATATTTACAATTAGACATTACGGTTAAAATAAATATTACGTTTTGAGTATTTCTTTGATTGTTTCTATTTTCATAT
>CAJXJP010000002.1 GCA_913055215.1 uncultured Candidatus Altimarinota bacterium
CAAAAAAAACCAGAGGCGCATGCGCCTCTGGTTTTGGGTTTTATTTTTGACTATTGATTATATCCAGAATTGTCTAGTATCTTTAGTTTATCTGAATACATCATAAACACTATATGTGAAGTTAAGGGACTATCATAGGATATGATTTCTTTTCTAGTAATTATTTTACCTTTTTCATGTAAAATTTTACACCAACCTGGCGTCTTAATATAATCATATTTCAGCTCTTCATTTTCTTTGCTAAATAGTTGTACCATAGACTTGCAATGAGCGTAAGATTCTGTTTTATTAAAATCAGTACGATCTATACATCCTGAGTCAAACTCTGGGCTACAAATAGGTAGACCCGCGAATAATCTTAGGCTATGGTTTTTGTTTAGCTGTATAATTCCTGTATAAGAGTTATAGTCACGTTTTATTCGTATGAATTGTAAAATAAGATCAAACATTGAATGATTATTAGATCGAACATTGGCAACAATTTGTTCTTGGTTTATTTTGCTGTTATAGCTTAAATACCGTTGATGAATCGATGTATCCCTTAGGATCTCTAATTTAGAGCCACCAGAGGATAAAAGGTGATTATAGTCTGGTACATGTAGATAAAAGCATGAATCCTCCTCAAAAATTAAAGGTACTATATCATGTATTTGTGGTTTAGTTCCCGTCAAAGCTTTCCAAATATTTTCACATTGCTGTGGATTAGTAAAAGTATTAACTGCTAAACATGAATCTTGACCAGTTGGACAAAGATCATTTTGGGTCAGTCCTACATTTCCTTGTAAATTTAATGTCAGACCGTAGCCCTGTCTCCATGTTTCATCTGTTCTTGCAGACTCCATGTTGTTAATAAACTTACGTACCGTTTGATATTCGTCGTAATAAGCATCCCCATAGTATAAACTTTTTGCTAGTTTCGATGGAATATCATATTCAATTATGAATGAGTTTCCACGGAAATAGAGACATTTGTTACCGTAGAATAAAGATTCATAAACTTTTTTGGGACCAATTATATCTCTTTCAGCATTGTTTTGTTGCCAAAAGGTGCTACAATCGTTTGTGCTCGTAATGTTTGCTGTTTTGTTGAGAATAAGTTGTATATCATCTAAAACTTCTACTTTGATATTATACTTTAAGTCATCATAAGCTGCTCTAAGATCAATAATAGGTAGTTGTTTGTCTAATTTTTCCAGATGACATCCTACTTCTTTACATTTATTTTTTTCTACTCCTGTGTAACGATTTTTTGCAAAACGGCTTGTGCGATGTTTTAAATAAGCTTTTGCTGACATCGGTGGTAAAGTTGAATCTAAGCTAAAAAGTAATGCTGACATACCAGCTGCAATCGGAGCTGCTGCTGATGTACCATTAAATGCATTATGTCCATTTCCATACCCAGTAGAATCACAAGGAGCACCTGTGTTTCCTAAATCTGAATTTTGACGATAAATACCATATCCATCTTCTGTGTCATCTGTCGCATAGTGACTTCCTTTTTCATCAACGCAACTTGCTGCTAAAACACCAGAAATCACTGCTATATCAACAGATTCACCATAATCAGAATAATTATGTAAAATTTCATCATAACCAACAGCAGCTACAATGAGTACATTATTAAGCGCTTTAAATAGAGCACTTTCTGCTTTTGTGTCAATTGCAGGAATGTATTCATAATGTACTGCCCCATTCATCCAAGAGGCATCTACAGATTCGTTTCCAGCTGACAATATAAATAAAGTATCTGGATTCTCTTTAAAATGCTGTCGAATTGGAGCAAGTGCCTCGACATGATTTACCATGTCAGTTTCATCATATGTGCCTCCTTCTGTTAAGCCACAAGAGTTAATAGCATGATTTTTACTCGCAATAGCCGCAGCATTTGTGCCAGTATTATTCGCAGCTTCTTGTGCACGATACGAAGTACAATATTCTAAAGTTATACTTTGAGTGATAATTTTAACATCTTTATAGTCTTCGCTATAAACCCTATAGTTAGACAGATTTTTTCTCGCTCTCTTAGAATAATCAAGAATCAATGATTTCGCATTCACAATACCATGAGTACCTAAGTTATTCTGGACCTCAGAGACAGAAAATACACTCGCTACTCCTGTTCCATGTGAATCAGATTCTGTAGATAGTACTTCTTTCATAAAACCATGAAAATCAGCATGATCTTTATAAAATCCTGCATCAATAATTCCAACTGGGAAATCAGGTGTAAATAGATATTTATTATCATGTAATACTGATAAAATATTATGTCCATCGAAGCCTAAATACCCAGCAGAATTATTTATTCCTACTTTGAAATCTTCGCCTTCATATGATACTTGGAGGTTTTCATCCCAAAATATTTTTCCCTCCTTAGTAGGTAGTGTATTAGATTGTACCGATGTTGTTAATAAAAATAGTAAAACGAATAAAATTCGCATATCTTAATTTCCTTGTATTGTTTAATTATTCAATAGTTGCATTTATGGTTGCTTGTATTCCATCTTCTAGTTCTTTTGTACCTCTATATTGTGGCAGATAAGGGTTTGATATTCTAATAGATATATTCTCCTCTTGTTTTAAAAGTGAATAACTATTATAAATAGTATCCATGTTCCCTTCTCTTATAAAAATATTCCAGTTTCTTCCTCCATCACGATTATTAAATTTAGATTCAGCAACAAAATAAATATCTGAATCTGTATATTGACTTAACCAATTTAAAAATTCTGTTCTATTTGTAAAACCGTTTTTGTTTCTTAAAAATAATACTCTTGGGCTATATCCATGCATATGCTTTGGAACCATAGAAAACATACCTGATGTATTTCCTGGCAGCAAATATGATTCAGGTAGATTATCATAAATAGTATCATAATCTAAAGTAGCTGGATATTCATCCGTTGCAGGCTCAATAATCCAATCTTCTGGAATCGGAGCAGGATTATTATAGGTATAACCATCTTCTAGAACTTTATCATAAAAACCTACTGGATGAGTTTCTCCTGTAATAGGATTTATAATAACTTTTTCATTATTCACCTCCTTAGCTTCACTCACTTCTCCAGAATCTACTTTTGCAGATTTCTCATTAGTTTTTTCTGCTTCCCTACTCACTTCAGATACATTATCACCTTCTGTTTGTACATTAGAAACAACTATTTCATTATCTGCTGTTGGAACAACTTCCTCCTTTTGGTTTATGAAGAATAACACCCCTGCAATTAGAATTACAAGACCCCCCATTGGTAACGCAAATCTTTTCATAATGATAATCCTTAAAAAATAATCTCTCTCTAATTTTTTATCTTTCTAATAGTCAAAAAATGTTTATGAATGAATAATATATTTTAATTTGAAATATACTATATTTGTGTTTTTATTTAATGATATAAAAAATAGTCTCTCTTGTGTCGACAAATTGATTCATATGCTCAATTTTTGCATATTCAATTTTTGAAGATGTGTTTGTAAAAGAATTTTCTATTGTTGGAGTTTCTGCAAACGCAAAGGGAAATACTGAGAAAAAGAATAAAATAATTCCTCACAAAATACAAGTTTTAATATTTCATTTTTTCATAGGAGCATATTTTTGATATATATTTTAAAGTATGATACTATAGTTGATGAAATATCCTAATAAAAATGTTTGACGAAAATATTTTTTTATTTTTTTATAAAAATTATATGAAACAAAATTCACATACTTCTGCCTTTACTTTGGTAGAATTAGTTGTTGTGGCAACAATATTGATTATTCTAGCGACTATTGGTTTTGCAGCTTATAGTGACAATATTCCTGATGCGAGAGATGCTGAAAGAAAAGCAAGTTTTGCGAATATTCAAGCGGCGATGAAACTTTATAAAAAAGAACGTTGAGCGTATCCTCGTCCTGGTGCGGCATTTAATATTGTGAATGGGAATGTAACAAATATAGTTGCTTATCAAGGAAAGCTGGATACAACGGTTTCTCTTTCAACTCTTGATAGGCTGCCAATTGATCCTAAAACAAAACAAACATTTGTTTATTCTACCACAAAATCAAGATGAGAGTATCAAATTGCAGGGACTTTAGAAAATGGAGACCAGCCAAAAGCAATAGTTCAATGAGATTATAAATCGGTTGCAAGAAATATATTACCAACAATTGTCCTAGCAGCAGATGCAGAAACAGATATTTCTACCGAAAAAAGTAAGTTTTTATTTGATGGAAGTATTTATAATATCCCCTACGATATTGTTGAGCCTTATACTCCGATTTCTGATGATACAAAAGATATCAATTCACTTTTAACTGATGGGAATGTAACATTTTGGCAAAATTCTGATTTTAGAAGTTGTGAAGAAATTATCGAAGCAAACAAGTTTATTGGAGATTGAGAATACCAAATTTTAGATTCTGATGGAAATTTAGGAAATATAACATGTACAGTGACTCCATAATTGCTTTTTGAAAAATTTAAGTGATTGAGTTGATTATTAAGCAAAAAAAAAGGAATTTTGTTTTATATACTTATGAGAAATAGACTTTATTTTGATTTAATTTTCAAAATAATTTATAATAAATATAGAAAAACAATAATTTAAATTGTAAAAACAAAAACAAAATGGCAGAAATGAAAAAATTAAACTTGAGCGCAATCAAATGAAATATGCCACAAGTTGAGTCAGAACCAGAAACGCCGAAAGAAACTGTAGTCGAAACTACAGAAAAAGTAATTAATTCTGCAACTGAAGAAAAAACGGTTATTGAACAAAAAACTGCAGTAAAAGCCATTCCTAAAATTAGCTTATCAAGTATTAAAACACAAGTACAAGAAGAGCCAGAAGTTGTAGAAGAAATCGATCATCACGAAGCAGTGAAATTATCAGAAGAGGAAGAAAGAATTAAAGAACTTACCAGTAAAGTTACGGTTGATCTTCCAAAAACAGAAAACTTAGAAGAAGGAGCAGAATATTTTACCAACTACAATAAAGAAGTAGAAGAGGTAAAACAAAAAGTAGAAATTACACTTGAAACAACTATTGAGCCAGTAAAATCGGAAGGAGAAATAGTTGAAATGGTAGAAGAAAAAGAAAAAGCTCCGGAAGAAAAAGAAAAATTTATGAAAAAAATATTTTCTAAGAAAAAAATCTTCCCTTTTGTTGTTATGCCAACAGCGGCAATAATGGTATTATGTACTGGATTGTTTGTTTTTGTTCAATCAAATGGTGAAATTCCAGCACAACCAGTAAATATACTTGAACATTCAGCGGAAGAAGAGTTCCCTACATCAGATAACACAACTCCTGAACAAGTTGAAATTATTAAAAATGAAATGGAAGAATTAAATAGAGGAGGCTATAAAATTCAAATGAAAACCATTAATAACCCAGATGGAACAACAGTATATATGTTTAATGGGAAAGAATTTACAGATGCTGAAAATCTGTATAAAGCGATTGAAGAACGTATTGATTTTCTGAAAGTAAAAAAACTAAAAGACTTTATTTCAAAATAAAAACAATAAGAGTCCTCCATTTTTTGGGGGGCTCTTATTGTTTTAAAAAGCCTTTTTTAAAGGTGTCAATGGAAAAATCTTTTCAGACAATTAAAAACATGTTATTATCATAGAGATATTATTATATTTATTACCTCGTAGAGATGTCAGAAATTAATAGAGAATTAGAAGCAATGGAAGTCAAAAGAGATTTAGGTGATATTGTTGAGTATGTCGACAATATTTTTAGACAGGCAGTTGATTACGGAGCTTCGGATATTCACATAGAACCAACTGAACATTTTATGATGACTCGTTTCCGTAAAGACGGGGATTTTATGATGGTGAATAAAGTTGATAGAGAAAATATGTCTGCGATTGTTACCAGACTGAAAGTTCTTTCAAAAATTAAAATTGATGAAAATAAAAAACCACAAGATGGGAAAATCGTATATTATTATGAAACAGAAGATAAAAATATCGATATCCGTCTCTCTACCCTTCCAACAAATTATGGTGAAAAAGTGGTAATGCGTATATTAAAACAAGATGATAATTTAACAAATATTGAAGCATTAGGACTGATTGATGTAAATCTTGAAAAAGTAAGAGAAGCATTAAAAAGTAAGTTTGGGATTATGCTTGTAGCTGGACCAACTGGGTCTGGGAAATCAACTACCCTGTTTGGTGTTCTAAAAAATTATAATCCATTAGAATATAATATTTCTACACTAGAAGATCCTATCGAGTATGATATTGAATACGTAAATCAATCACAAGTTCATCCAGATATTGGTTATACATTTTCGTCAGGACTTCGTTCACTTGTTAGACAAGATCCAGATATTATAATGGTTGGGGAAATTCGTGATAAGGAAACAGCAACTCTTGCCGTTGAGGCGGCACTAACGGGTCATTTGGTATTATCAACAATCCATACGAACTCAGCAACTGGTACAGTACAAAGATTAATTAATATGGGTGTGGAACCATTCTTATTAGCATCAGCTATGAAAATGGTTATTTCTCAAAGACTTGGGAAAAGAATGTGTACACATTGTAAAAAGCCACATGCATTAACAGAAAGTCAAATTCCAAAAGTAAGAGAACATTTAGCTCCTATCATGGATGAAAATATAGAAGATCTTATTTTTTACAAAGGTGAAGGATGTCCGAAATGTCGTGATACCGGTTATAAATGAAGACTCGGGATTCATGAAGTTCTTATTTGTGGAGATTATCTAGAACCTCTTATTCTAGAAAAAGCCAGTGCAAATGAAATGGCAGACTTAGCAGTAAAAAAATGAATGGTAACAATCGTTCAAGATGCATTATTAAAAGCTCTTATCTGAGAAACAACAGTAGAAGAGGCATTAAAACTTATTTAAATTTATATATTATAGAAAATTATGTTTTCGTTTTTCAATAAAAAAGCTAAAAAAATTGATACAAAAAGTATTATCGGATTTACAGAAGCGATGGGAGCCATTAAGGTTTTCATCCTTCTTTCTGAGTGGGAAAAAGCTGGAAAAGCGCTAAGCGAAATTAAGATTAAAGAAAAAGATAAACTAGATGAAGATTTAAAAATTCTTTCTGAAAAAGATTTAAGAACGAGAGAAAGAGGTGAAAAAAAACTACGTGCTGATTATGAAAGTAAGCTGAAAAAAATCACAAAAATATCGATGGTTCTAGAAGAAAAAGAAAGAAAATATATCGATACCGCCACAAAGGAAAAATTTAAAATTCGTTTTAAAAAAATTAAAGAAGAAATTGAGCATCTTACAGGGAGTAACAATAACACTCAAGCCTTAGCCGTACTTCAAAGTTTTTTAGAAGAAAATAAAGAAAATTCAATTGTTATAAAATTTTATAATAAAGAAAAAAGAATTATTCAAAGAAATGTTGGAAAACAAAAGAGAATCGAAAACGAAAAAATGAAGAAAAATGCTCGTTTAGAAGCATTAAAACTTATTTGAGGAAGTATCAATATTGATAAACCTGAAGAAACAAGAGAAGAGCTTGCTCAGCAAAAAACAGTATTATGAAAATTAAAAAGCAAATTAAATTTTTATAAAAATCTAAAAGACAGAATTAGAAAAAAAAGATTAATGGATGAAATTACTTTATTAATCGAAGAAGATAACAAAGTAAAAAATGATATTGCTGCAAAAAAATTAGAAAATATCCATAAATGACTCGTAAAAGAATTATCATATGATAGTATGAGATGATACGAATTATATGGGAAAATATTATGAGCGGATAAAATTTCTTGAGATACGTTTTGAATTCATGAAACAAATGATTCGTATAAATTCTTTTTATGAGATGCTACAGGACATGGAATTCGTGCGGGGTTCATTGTTACCCTACTTTCAAGACTGTTTACTCAGTTTGCTGATAAATTATGAATTTGAGAATTATCATATGAAATCAACAATGGATTAAAACAAGATTTAAAAAGCAGAAACTTTATTACTGCAATATTTTTTGAAATTATTAAATCGAATCCTGAAAAAGTAAAATATGTTGGTATGTGACATGAAGCAATGTTTATTTATCGTCATAAGACAAAGAAAATTGAAAAAGTTATTCCAGGAGGTTTAGCTGGGTGAATTCGTATGATGAAAACACCAGATGAGGTAAGAGTAAAGGAATTTGATATTTCACATAGAGATATTATTTTGAGTTATAGTGATGGGATTGTAGAATCGAAAAGTCCAGAATGAGAACAATTTGGGCACGATAGATTACAAAAAGCATTCATGGAAGTAGCTCAACACGAAAGAAGCTTAAAGAAAATTTATGATTATCTAGTAAATGATTTACAAGTTCATAGATCAGGAAGTAGCTTTACGGATGATGTAAGTTTACTTTTATTTTCAAGAAATGTTGAGAAAGATGTAGTAGAAGAAGATTCACAATATATTCAAGATATTAGCCTTCGTGAAGGGATTCATGGGAGAGCATTGAAAAAATTAGAATGAAAAACAAAAGCTGAAATTCAAAGAGAAATTGAAAAGATTAAAGAAGAAAAAGAAGTAGAAAGAATTTTAAAACATTTAGAATGATTATTCTATACTTGAGAAATATTGAAATTAAAACAAGAATGTATTCGTCTCATTAAAAAAGGACATATTCATAAAAAAATTAATTTCTACTTGAAAAAAGCAATTGATAACGAAACAAAATATAAAATTGAGCAAAAAAATCAAAAAATGCAAAATCGTTATATTTTACTCAAAGAATTACAAAAAAAATGAGATAATGAAACAGTTATTCGTGAAATCGAAGAAATTATTTCAAAAGATGGAAATTTATAAGAAAATATTATATTTATAATTTATTAATTTAATTTAGATGTTCTGAATTTGAGAAGGCTTCTATGATAAGTATGGAAATTTTGATAATACAAAATTTGTAGAACTTTTAGAACAAGCAAGAGAAGCACAATATAAAAAATCAAACAGATGAATCGGCAATAAAAATATAGAAATTGCTCTTTTTAATAGTGTCTCAAAAAAAGAATTATGGCAAATGATTAATAAATTATCAATATTTGTAAACTCGGGAATTGATATTAAATGAGCGTTAGGGATTTTAACAAAACAAATAAAAAACCCGTATCTAAAAAGAATCGTAACAGAAATGAAGTTAAACATTGATCATTGAGTGACTATTAATGAAACAATGCAACAGTATCCAAAAGTATTTGATCAGTTAACAACAGCTCTTGTTGGGGTTTGAGAAAAAACTGGGCAACTTTGAAAAATTTTAGCAGAACTTGATAAAAATTTACTAGAAAGTATCGAACTAAAAGGGAAAGTAAAAGGGGCTATGATCTACCCAATGGCACTTCTGATGCTTACTATTTGTATGGTTGTATTCATGATGGTATTTATTGTACCGAGAATTACAGAGAGTTTTGAAAAAGCAGGAAGTGACCTCCCTGCTCTGACTCAATTTGTTGTAAGTGTTTCGGACTTCTTTATGAATGATTGGTTCATCCTTATTTGAATTATTGTTTGAATAGTTTTTACTATAAAAATGATTAATAAAATGTATTGGTGAAAAATGATGTTTGCAACATTGTTTACAAAAATGCCAATTTTTGGTTATGTGGTATGTCAATCAAATATAGTATACTTTATCAAATCATTTACGATTCTTTTAGATTCATGAGTGTTATTACTAGATTCATTAAAAACATCAAGTTTAGTAGTTCCGAACCTTGCTTATAAAAAAGAATTAATTCGTATAAAAAATGAAGTAGAAATTTGACTTACAATCTCAAAGTCATTAGGACTCAATTTAGATTATGAAGCAAGTGTTTATTTAAATAAACTCTTTCCAGAAGAGTTTGCCTATGTTGTAAGTACAGGTGAAGAAACTGGTTCTCTATCTGGATCATTGAAAAAAGTGGGTAAAAATTATAATGGTGAATTAAATCGTTATATTGGAAATCTATCAAGTATGATGGAACCATTAATTATTGTAATTGTAGGGGCTTTAGTTGGTACAATTGTTGTCGCTATTATGTTACCATTTTTCCAAATGGGTGATGTTATCAAAAACGTATAAAAAAACTGCAAAATTTGCAGTTTTTTTATTTTTTAGACAAATAATATGTAAAATGATTGACGTTTTTAAAAAATATTTTATTACTAATTTTTAGTAAAAATATCTAATTATTTTCCTTAAACCTTAATTCTTTCTTAATTGAAATATTCCCTATTCTGTCGCTAAAAGTCTAGTTTTTCTTTTGCTGTTCAGCTCTTTTTTGACTTTTGACAATACTGTATTTTTATATGATATAAAAAACCGTTTTTAAAAAAAGTCCAACGAAATAGCCTAAAATAATTGCATTATTTTTCAAAAAACGATACACTAATTATGTCCAAGTTTATATGGACTTTAACTCTAACATTTATTTTGTATTTATTTTCTTAACTATTACATATGAAAAATACAAAAAAAGCATTCACATTAGTGGAACTAATCGTAGTTATCACTATCTTAGCTGTACTTGGTACAATCGCATTCGTTTCTTTTGGTTCTTACTCAGCTGACGCTAGAAATACTAAAAGAACAGCTGATATGAACGGGCTTCAATCAAAAATTGCAGCTTCTACAACTGGAGGGACTCCTCTTTTAGCTTTAGTTGATACTAATCTTTCTGCTAGAGGGTTAGACCTAAATGTAGCTAGTGTTCAAGGGAGAGATTCTACTGCTGATGATTATAAAGCTGGGAAAGTTAATTTTCAAGTTTTAGGTGAAAAAAATGAAGATTTTAAAGATCCTACTGATGTAGATTATTCTTTTGCTGCTACTTCAAGATTAAAAGGTAAATTTGAATTTGCAACTAAATTAGAAGATGGAGCAGGATCTTTCTTTACAAAAGTTAATGGGAACTATACTCCTAGAGCAAAAGAAAAAATCACTGCTACTGCTAATGTTGTAACGTCAAAAACTTTTAAAGTTGAAGATGCTGATTTAGGTAAATTAGCTGTTGGAGATTCTATTACAGGAGCTAAAATTATTAAAATTTCAAGTGATTTAAAAACTATTACTCTTGATACTGCTGTATCATTCGATGTTGCTACTGGAACTGAACTTTTAGTAGCAGAAGCTGTTTCACTTCTTTCTGAAGATGGTGCAACAACAACTCCATTAGTTGATGGAAGTACTACTAAATTCCCTTACTAATAAGTAAATAAAAAAATATTTTCTCGAAAGAGAAAATATTTTTTTTGTCTGAAAAATTCTATATAAATAAAAACCACTTTTGATAAAAAGTGGTTTTTTAAATTTATGTGTAAAGTAATTATAAAATACTTTCTTTGATAAGTTTTGGATTATTAGAATATTTTAACCCTTCTTCTTGGCTAATAGTTCCATTTTCAATTAATTCAATAATATCAGTTTCTAGTAATTGCATCCCCTCTCTTGACCCCATTTGAAGTACTGAAGGAATTTGATGTAAATCATTTTCTCTGATAAGATTTGCAATTGCCCCATTTTTGAAAAGGACTTCTTTAGCAAGTTTTACTCCAGTTCCATCGTTTATTTTCAATAATCTTTGAGAGAAAACGGCTACAAGAGAATCTGCTAATTGCATTCTAATTTGATTTTTATCTTCTGCATCAAAACTATCTAGGATTCTTGTAATGGTTTGATATGCTGAACGAGTATGGAGTGTTGAGAATACTAAGTGACCAGTTTCTGCTAGTCTTAATGCATTTTCAATTTCCTCTCGGGTTCTCATTTCCCCAAATAAAATAACTTGAGGGTTTTGTCTCATAGCACCAAGAAGAGCTACTTCATAGTTTGGAACATCTTTTCAAATTTCTTTATGCTCGATGATTGATTTTTTATGCGGATGAACATATTCAATTGGATCTTCGATAGTAATGATATGTTTGTTATAATTTGTGTTTACATAATCAATCATTGCTGCGAGAGTTGTTGTTTTTCATGATCCTGTTGGACCTGTAACGAGGATTAACCCTTGTCAGAGCTTTGTTACATCTTTGTAAATATCAGTAAGTCCTAAATCGTTAATATTTGGAATATTAAGAGTTAATAATCTTAATACCGTCATATAATGCCCCATTTGAAAAGAGATATTTACTCTGAATCTTCTCCCTGCATGAGCAAATGAAAAATCCAGATTTTTATCATTTAAGAGTTTGTTATGTTGATCATCAGTGATAATTGAAAGTGCAAAATTTTGACTATCTTCAGCAGAAAATTTTTCTAAACCATCATCAATACGGATTATTTCACCACCAATTTTTATCCCAGGATAAGTTCAAACAGTTATATACATATCCGAACCTTCATTATCAATCATAACTTGTAAAAGTTGATCTTTTATGAGATGATTTTCTATCAGCATTTTTTCCATCTATTTTGCAAAATTAAATATATTATATGTTTTATTTTACCACATAAAAGCACTGAAAACAAAAAAAGCAAAGATTAATCTTTGCTTTTTGCTTGTCATATTGGAAACTTATTTCATAAGTTTTTTTCTTGTTAGATATGCTCAATGAACTAAGAATGTAAGAAGAACTAATACCCAAGTTTCAGCTCCTGTGTCAGGAGTTTCTGCTGCGTTTAAGGCCATTTCTTCTAAGTTTTTTTCAGATTCTTCTTCAATTAATTCTTCAGAAGGAGCTACTGTATCAAGAGTTTCGAAATTATGTAAATCTTCATCAAGTAAAACAGGTTGAGCTAATGCATCTGTTAAATTTAATGCCATTAACATAAATTGACTGTTTGACGGAAGAGCGTGTTTTGTTGTAAGAGATAGATTTTGTTCACCAGTATATGAAACTTTATTTAAAGCTAATTCATTAAATAGTTTAAAATCAAATTCTTCTTCTTCTAGAGGAGCTTGGAAAAATACTTCTACTGTTCTTGTATCTTGGATAATTAATCTTAAAATTCCTTGTTCTGTAGGACGTTCACCATTAATTATTTCTACCCCGCTTAATGTATCTGCTGTTTGAAATTCAATATTTCCATCAACTCCATAAATACCAAGTAAACTATAAGAAGTATTTGCTTCTAAGTCTTCATCTAAAGTAAGAATAAGTTTATTTGAATCGTTATAATCTTTTGTAACAAATGAAACTAAAATATCTTTTAATATTTTAAATTCCCCTTCTACACTATTATCTAAAGCAATATCATCTGACATTTCTAATTGAATTGTATGAGAATCACTTACTGAAATATTATTAATATTTGCTGCGTGTGCTGAATTTGATAAGAATATCATAAGACATGTAGCAACTAAAACTTTCCAAGTTTTCATAATGATTTTTTATAAGTTAAATTTGTTATTCCTTACCATTACATCATATTAATTATTTTATGTCAAATATAATAGAATTTTCAGGATTTTTTATTTGTATTCAAAATGTTTAGAACTATACTATTGATATTGTTTTATTTACTAATGTCAACTTATGTTTCTATCTATTTGTCTATTAATTGTTTGATTTTTACTTTTAATTAAGTGATCAGATGTTTTAGTAGATGGTGCAAGCTCAATTGCAAAAAAATTTGGTGTGTCATCTTTAGTTATTTGATTAACTATTGTTGCATTTGGATCAAGTGCCCCAGAATTAGTAATTAATATGATTTCATGATATACATGAGAAACAGATTTAGCTCTTTCAAATATTTTATGAAGTAATATTTCAAATATTTTACTGATTTTATGAGTAACGGCTATTTTGTATCCGATTAAATTACCAAAAACAACTATAAAAAAGGAAATTCCTTACCTTATATTTTCTGCAGCAATTCTTATTTTATTGTTATTTGATAAAATGATATCACGTTTCGATGCAGTTGTATTATCAGTAATGTTTGCATGATTTATATGGTATACATTTAAAATTGCTAAAAACTGAACATCTTCAGATGAAGAAGTAGAAACTATGCCAACTTGGAAAGCAGGACTGTTTGTGGTATTGGGGCTTGCTTGATTAATAGGTGGAGGAAAATTAATCGTTGATAGCGCGGTGTTTATTGCAGAAGGTTTCGGTCTTCCTCAAGCATTTATTGGTGTCACTATTGTTGCGATTGGGACATCTCTTCCAGAATTAGCGGTCAGTGTAATGGCAGCAATCAAAAAAGATACTGATATGGCCATCTGAGCGGTGGTTGGTTCAAATATTTTTAATACTTTATGGATTTTATGAGCAACAGGAATGTTAGCAAATCTTCCAGCTTATCCAGGTATTGAAATTGATCTATGAGTTAATATTATAGCAAGTATGTTAATTTTTGCTTTTGCGTTTACATTCAAAAAGCATCTTCTAGATAGAAAAGAATGAATCATATTGGTTCTTGCCTATCTTACTTATGTTGGATACTTAACGGCACAAGTATTATAAAAAAAAAGAGAACTTTCGTTCTCTTTTTTTTGTTTATTGTTTTTCTAAATATGACTCTAAAATTAATGCAGCAGAGATATCATCTCTTTTTCATCATTTTTGAGCTCACATTTCATGTACTATTTGATCAGCAGCAAAGCTGGTAAATCTTTCATCTTCTCAGATTATTTTTAATTTTGGAAAAATATTTTTTAATTTCTCCATAAAATTTTTAGTTTTTTCTAATTGTCTGAGTTCTTTTCCATATAAATCATAAGGTAATCACACGATTATTATAGAAATATTATACTCTGTAATGAGTTTTTTGAGATCATTCACGAGTTTTGGGCGGAGAATAATTCCTTTTGGGAAAACAATTCATCATACTTCTACCGCTATTCCACAGCGTTTATCTCATAAATCAATTGCTAAATGCATAGTTTTTATAATTATTTATTTTCGCTTTCTACTACAATATGCATTTTTGCCATTGCGTCTTTTCCTAATTTAATGAAAATTTGATGAGTTCCTGTTTTTTTAATATGCCCATCTAAAAGTTGAACGTGTTTTTTTGTTAGTTCAATTTTAAATTTTTTCTTCACTTCCATTAAAATATCTTTTTCACCAACTCCTCCAAAAATTTTCCCATTTGCTCAAGATTTTAAAACAAATTTTAATTCTTTTCCATTTAATATTTCAGTAAGATTATGTCTGTTTTCAATAAGCTCTCTTCTGTGAGCGTCATCTTTTTTTAATTTATCTTTATATTTTTTTTCGATAGCAGGAGTAAATTCTACGGCAAGATTTTGTGGAAATAGCATATTTGCTGCATAACCTGGTTTTACATCTTTTACTTCACCCTCTTTCCCTACGTTTATAACATGTTTTAAAAATAGTACTTTCATTATATTTTCTTAAATAATAATTTGTACTAGTATACTGAAAAATAAAAACTCGTGAAATAATTTTCACGAGTTTTTATTTTTATTCTTCAATATCAACAATTGAAATTTTGAAATCTGTTAATTGAGTTGCTAAATTTACATTTAGACCATTTTTCCCTACAGCTTTTGCTCTTTCTGTTGGAAGAATATATGCATTTGCAGAATTTTCTTCATAATTTACTTCAACTTTAAGAACTTCAGCAGGAGAAAGTGCTTTTTTAATTACTTCTGACATATCATCAGAATTTGGAATAATATCAATTTTTTCACCTGATAATTCATCCATTACACCTTTTACTCTGATACCTTTTTGACCAATAAGTGTTCCTACTGGATCAATTTCATCATAGTTTGTAGAAACAAGCATTTTTGTTTTGATTCCAGCTTGTCTTACTACTCTATCAATAGTAATAACACCTTCTTCAATTTCTGGAACGAATTCAGAGAAAATTGCAGGAACCATTTCAGCTCTTTTTCTTGAAAGAACTACTTTTGGAGAACCTGTTTCTGATTTTGAAACTTCAGCAACAAAAATGAAAAATCTTGCAGGAGCGCTATAATTATCTCTTGAAACTTGTTCAGATTTTGGTAAAACTACTTGATTTCCGTTGTAATCAAAAATAACTTTTCCACCTTCAACAATTTCAACTTTCATACTAATAGCTTGACCTTCTTTTCCTTCGAAAAGTTCATATGTTTTTTCTTTTTCAGTATCACCAATTTTTTGGATAATTACTTGTCTAGCAGCTTGAGAGGCAATTCTCCCGAAAGATTCAGCATTTTCTTCACTCATAACTTCATCAGTAACATCAAGTTCAATCATGTCCCCTTCTGAAAAGTTTGCTGCATCGTCTCCAAGTTCTTCAAATGAAATTTCAAGAGAAGGGTTTGTAACTTCTTTTACTACAGTTTTTTCAATAGCAATTTCAATTGAATGATTTGCTAAGTCTAATTTTACGTTTACTTCTTCATCTCTGTTTCCGTAATCTTTTTTGTAGGCTGTTTTAATAGCAGCTTCAATAATTTCTATTAATTTTTCTTTGGCAATCTTTTTTTCAAGAGAAATAATAGTAACTGCTTGTTCAATTTGTTTTAAATCTAGCATGTTGTATTAACTTAAAAAATATTTTAAAAGAAAACGAGAATTTGTGTTCACAAATCCTCGCTTCTTTCAGCTTATAAAGGTATTTTATAATTTTTTTCAAAAAATGCAAGAAATTACATTTTTTTTCTTAAGAAAGCAGGAACATCTAAGTCTTCCCCATGATTATTTGATGCTTGTTGAGTTGATGGAATAACTCTTGAATCAGCTACTGATTTTCTCCCGAAAGGATTAACCGTTGTTGTTTCAGTTTTATTATCTTGGTAGTTTGCATTTGAAACTTCATCAAAACCTGTTGCACAAACAGTAATTTTCAATTCACCGTTATAATCTTCGTTAATAGTAGCACCAAAAATGATATTTGCATCAGAATCAACTGATTCAGTAATAATTTTTGCAGCTTCATCAACTTCGAACATAGATAGATCAGTACCACCAGTAATGTTGAATAATAGACCTTTTGCTCCAGCAATTGATAGTTCTAGTAATGGAGAGTCAATCGCAGCTCTTGCTGCTTCAACTGCTCTATTTTCACCTGAACCATAACCAATACCCATAAGTGCTGAACCAGCATTTCTCATAACTGAACGTACATCAGCGAAATCTACATTAATCATACCTGGTTGAGTAATTAGATCAGAAACACCTTGTACACCTTGATTTAATACTTCATCAACAATTGAGAAAGCATCAAGAAGAGGAGTTTTTTTATCAATAATTGATAGAATTCTATCATTTGGAATAGTGATAAGAGTATCAACTTTTTCTTTTAAGTTGTCATAACCGTCAAGTCCTTTTGCCATTCTGTTTTGTCCTTCAAAAGAGAATGGTTTTGTTACAACCCCAACAGTTAATGCACCAGCTTCTTTTGCGACTTCTGCAACAACAGGAGCAGCACCAGTACCAGTACCACCACCAAGACCACAAGTAATGAAGATCATGTCAGCACCTTCTAGTGCAGCTTTAATTTCTTCTCTTGATTCTTCAGCAGCTTTTTTCCCAGTTTCAGGATCTGAACCAGCACCTAGACCATTCGTAATTATTTTACCAATATTTAGTTTTGTTGGTGCTAATGATGAGAATAATGCTTGTGCATCAGTGTTGATAGAAATAAATTCTACTCCAGCTAGACCACCTTCGATCATTCTATTTACAGCATTTTGTCATCCTCCACCTACTCATACAACTTTAATTTTTGCAACTGGTGAAATTGATGATGAAATATTTACTTCTTCAGGACCTGTTTCCATTGGAGCTGAACCTGATAATAGATTTTTTAATTTATCTTCTCTTTGTGACATTTTAGAATTAATTATAGATTAAAAATTTTATTTAAAATTAGAATTTTAGTTTTTTGAATATGTTTACGATCGAATCAAAGAATCCTCCAATATTTAGAGAAAAAACTTTTGATGACGCACCATATTTATTTGAAAGAATCATTGTCCCGATTGCTGATGAGAATACTGGATCAGAAATTGAAGCATCTGCAAATTCATCTTTTGAAACAGGAAGTCCTATAAATGTAGGAAGTCTTAGTTCAGATTTTGCAAGTTCTACAAATCAAGTCATTTTTACTCAACCTCAAACACAAACAGCTCATTCAGGAAGCATTCCATCTTTTCAAACAGTTTTTAGCTCGCTTCTTACGAATTGGAATATTTCGTTATAACGAGCAGTTACTATTTGTGATAGATATAATTTAGATACACTTCCTTCTTCCCCAAGGTTTAAATCTGCTAAATTAATTTCAGTATCTGAGAAATTGTCTATGTTTTCAAGATTTAATTCTGCAAATTCAAGCTTTAATTTTTCAGCAACCCCTGTTGAAGTTCTGAGTCCAAGTGCAATATCATTGGTAACATTGTCTGCACCAATAGGAATAACACTTGAGAAAATTAGATTCCCTTCTTCGTACACTGTTATACCAGTTGTAGAAGCTCCTAAATCAATATTTACTACTCCAAGTTCTTTTTGTCTTTTTGATAGAACTGCTTCTGGAGCACTTAATAGATTTGGATAAATGTCGAAAATTTCAATACCAATATCTGAAACAGCTTTTTTAATATTATTTAAAACATTGCTATTCATAGAGAAGATATTTGCGATTACCTCAAGTTTACGAGCTGACATCCCAATTGGATTTTTTACTCATTCTTCAGCATCAACAATAAAGTTTTCTGGAATGACTTTGAGAATATCTCTATTTGGTAGATCTACACCATTTTTTGCCATATCAAGAGCTCTATCTATATCATCTTCATGAATTTCTCATCCTGAAATAGCGATAACTCATTTATTTTTAATAACTTCATATGATGAAGAATTAAATGAAATATATGCTCATGCAACTTGTTCCCCAGCCATTCTTTCAGCTTCTTCTAATGATTTATCTAAGTTGTTTTTAAATTCTTCCATATCAAGTATATTCCCTTTTCTAATTGCGTTTGATTCTGCAATTCATACACCTAACACATGAAAATCTTGTTCTTGTTCATTATCAAAGTATCAGATAATAGTTCTAATTTTAGAACTTCCGATATCTATTGTAGTAATTGTATTTGATCCTCACATACAGTCGTTTCTATAATTATCAAAATATTTTATGTTCAATTTTTTTATACAAGTCTTTTTCCCTAGAAATAAACACTTTCGTGTCTAGAAAAATCTTATTATATAACAGATTATATCGAGAGAAACACCTTTTTCAAAATAAGTTTTAAAAGTTATGTTAAAAAGATTTGAATTGATGTATTAAATATTTGCTTATTTTGTATTAATATAGTATTCTAAATGTAGAACATTCCACTAATGGAAAAAATTTATACATCGCAATAACGGATTACTTATGAGAGGATTTTACACATTATTTCAAGCATTTATACTTTTGGTATTAATTTGAAATATCGCCATTTTTTATGTCTTCGGAGAAGACGCTCTGAATCTTCCAGATACTGCAAAATATTCTTTTATGGTATCTTTAGTGGTAATAGAATTTTTAATTATCATATATATTGTTAATAAATTCTTTTTTGCGCCTATTAAAGAGTTAGAATTAACTATCAAAAACTTCCTTGCATGAAATCTTAAAAATAAAGATATTGCCCTAGAGAGAAGTTTTAATCCTCATTTAAATTTCATTCTTTCATTTTTTGTAAAAACACTCAATACATTAAAAAATATTAAATCAGAATTTATTCACGGAAAAGAAATTAAAAGTGAAGTTGAATTGGCAAAGGAAATTCAAGGAAAAATGCTGACTAAAAAATTAACAAAAGTTCCTTCACTTGATATTATTGTAAAATCAAAACCAGCAGGTGAAATTGGTTGAGATTCATACGATATTATTCAACAATGAGATAACTATTATATTTATGTTGGTGATGCTACTGGGCATGGTGTTTGAGCAGGGTTTATTATGATTATGGTAAATGCACTGATTAGTGGATTTTCAAAAGTTTATAAATCATGAAATGCGATTTTAGCAAAAACAAATGAAGTATTGAAACCAAGAGTTAAAGCGAATTTACTTATGAGTTTACTCATGATTCGTTGGGATGAAGAAGAAAAACGTATGTTTATGACATGAGCATGACACGAATATTTAATGATTTATAAACACGAACAAAGAAAATGTTTTAGAATTAAATCAGGTTGAGTAGCACTTGGTATGATCAAAGATGTTACAAAACTATTAAAAGAACAAGAAATTAAATTTGAACCAAATGATATTATAGTTCTTTATAGTGATGGTATTACAGAAGCAATAAATAAACCTAAAAAAGATGGTTCAGAAGAAATGTTCTTAGAAGATAGGTTGGTTCAATCAATCGAAAATGCACCAAATATCAAAGGAAAAGACTATAAATCAAGTCGTTCAGTCTTTAATAATATTACGATAGAATTATCTAAATTTATGGGATATAATCCGGTTCAATTAGATGATGTAACATTAGCGACAGTTCATTATAAATGAGATAATTTTGATATTGCAAATGACTTCCCAGCAAATATTCCAGAATCATTTATTACTGAATGGAATTGGTAAAAAAATCAAAAAGATGAAAAATATTTTTTCATCTTTTTTTTCTATAAAAAATTATTTAAAATGAATAATTCTTAAAGGTAAAGGTTAAAAGCTGAATCATCCTTTACAAAGAGACTTCTTAATATAAAATAGTAAAAATATTACTATATAATTTGAGGATTCTGTGTCAAACCAAGAAAAACTTTTAGAACTCGTAGGTAAAAGAATTCCAGGAGATATTTCTGGCCACATCAAAAAAGAAGTAGTGGAAACTACAAAAAAAGAAGTAAAAAAAGAATCAAATGATAAAGATATTCTCAATGCTGAAAAAGAATATAAAGAAGCATTAGCATATGTAAAAGATATGATTGCGCCTGCTTTTATGAAAGTAAGTGCAGATAAACTAAAGATCAACAATACTATTGCAAAAACATTTTTCATTTACGCTTATCCTACATTTTTAGAATGAAATTGGCTTTCTCCTATTATTAATTGGGATGTGAAATTTGATATGAGTTTATTTGTATACCCTGTTGAATCAGCGTTTATACAAAAATATCTAAAAAAGAGACTCGTTCAATTAAATTCGGAAAGATCAATCAATGCTGATAAATGATTAGTAAATGATCCAGCAATTGATGCTCAAATTCAAGATGTAGAAGAATTAAGGCATAAACTCACAAGATGAGAAGAAAAATATTTCCACTTTGGATTATATATAACGATTTATGCTGAAGAAGAAGATCAGTTAAATAAAATCGGTAAAGATATAGAAACGATACTCGCAGGAAGAAATGTTCTTCAAAAACAAAGTTTCTTAAGGGCGGAACAATGATTTATATCAACTGGACCATTTTGTAAAGATGAACTAGGTGTTTATAGAAATATTTCTACTGGAGGTCTTTCTACGACATTCCCATTTTCTTCTAGTACCCTCAGTCATGATGATGGTATTTTATATGGAATAAACACTCATAATAATTCGTTAATTATTTTTGATCGTTTTAAAACGGAAAATGCAAATATGACGGTATTTGCCAAATCAGGTTCTGGGAAATCATTTGCAGTGAAGTTAGAAATTTTGAGATCATTGATGTTAGGAACAGATGTAATTGTTATTGATCCTGAAAATGAATATCAAGCATTAATTAATCAAGTAGGTGGGAGTTATTTAGATGTAAGTTTGAATTCTCAACAAAGAATTAATCCTTTTGATTTACCTCTTGCTCTTAAAGATCAAAATGAACAACCATGAGACCTTCTTCGTTCTGCTGTAATTAATCTATTAGGGTTAATGAATTTGATGCTTTGAAAAATGACAGCTGAAGAATGATCATTAATGGAAAAAGCAATTATTACGACATATAGTCTAAAAGGGATTACTTTAGAAGATGATAATATCATTGGGAAAGATATTCCAATTATGAAAGACTTGCAAGATGTGTTGGAAACTATGGATGGTGCAAATTCATTAGTAACTCGTATTCAAAAATTTACGACATGAATATTTTCATGAATATTTTCTCAAAAAACAAATATTGATTTAGGAGAAGGATTGCAAGTATTTTCTGTGAGAGATTTAGATGATATGTTGAGACCTATCGCAATGTATGTTATCTTGAATCATATTTGGAACAAAGTAAAATCATCAAATAAAAAAAGAATGTTAGTAGTTGATGAAGCTTGGAATGTAATGCAACATGAAGATTCAGCAAAATTTTTATATGGTCTTGTAAAAAGAGCAAGAAAATATAATCTTTGAATTACTACTATTACTCAAGATGTTGAAGATTTTGTCGCGAGTCCTTATGGGAAACCAATTCTAACCAATTCTTCTATTCAGTTATTATTAAAACAATCTAGTGCTTCAATCGATGTACTTCAAAATGTTTACAAACTAACAGAACAAGAAAAATATATTTTATTAAATGCTTCAGTTGGGCAAGGATTATTCTTTGCTGGAATGGAACATGTATGAATTCAAGTTGTCGCAAGTTTTTATGAAGAACAAGTGGTTACTACAGATCCAAATAAAAAATAATAAATAAAAAAAGAAACTCTGAGAGTTTCTTTTTTTTATTTATTATCTTGCATGATAATAGAAGGTTCTACTGACCAACGAGTATCTTTTTCGATTACAACTGGCGCAGAATCTTTTCCTTGGGCTTCTAGGTCAGACTTATAAATCGAAGATTTAGAAGTTTGCCCTATTTTGATATTTGGGTGATATGGAACAAGATTTGTTCATGTTCAACCAAAATCATTAGGTTTGACTAAAGTATATCTTCTTAAGAATGATAAATCATACACTTTTGAAATTGCTTCTGTACAATTCGTTTCAATATAAGGACAAGTACTGCTTTTAGATCCTCAAATTGTATTAAGTGATAATACAGATCCTTTAATATGTAACTGATTTAATAAATTATATTCATTATCATATGAATGGATAATTTCAGAATTGTTAGACGATACAAATGCTCATTGAGCTAATATTAAACTATTTATATTCGTAACATTTTGATCAACCGTAATCCACCCTTTTTGTTTTGATACGTTATTTTTATCATTTTTTAGATTGATGTTTGATTGACCTGCATCTGATATAGATACTAAAAATATTTTACCATCTCAAGTAATATTTGATTTTATATTTAATCTACCATCTTTTACGATAATAGTTATTTTATCATTTGAATTTGTATTACATCAATTTGATCAAATACATTTAATATCAACATTTCCTTCTAAAAAGTAAATTGTTTCACCATTTATAGTATATTTGAAATTATTTAAATTTGATTGACTTTGTAATGATTCAATATTAAATACTTCTCCAGAATTTACTGTATACCAGTTACTGTTCTTATTAATATTAAAAATATTTTTCTTAATTTGTTTGAGCATTTCTGATCTAGATAAAGTTTTATCTAGTTCTAGTGAAATTAAACCTTTTTGATTTAAGAAATCGCTATGAACTCAGTCTCATTTTCTAATTACTCCGTTTATTGATAAATCTTTTGTTAAAAATACAGTGCTAGAATCAGCATGAATAACGTCTGGGAAATTCGCTGAAGCAAGATCTTGAGCTTTGTTAACAGGAGAGATATTTGCTTTTATTCATCTTGAAATTGAAGGAATAGCTACACCATTTACCTTTAAATATGAGATATAACCCCATTTTGAAAAATTAGATCCACTTTTAGCTTCATAACGAGCTTTATATTCTTTGTTAATATCTATTGGATTCGTATACGTAACAAAATCATTTTGTTTGTTATTGTTTACATAAAAATTTGTTTTTCATGAGATGCTATTTTTTGCATCAAAATCAAAATATTTTTCATGAAGACTATAATTTCCATTTACTCAATATTTAGAAATTGTTTTAGAATGTTTAGAATCTATACCATCTCTTAAAAGATTAAGATTATCAGTTGTATAAACAATTGGTGAAGCAAAATGTAAATTATATTTCCCTTCTATCTTATTGAGATTCAATGAACTATTTGTGATTTTCCCATAGTTTGCGGCTACTGTTCAGTTATGTCTATTTCCTAAATCTTCTATAATGGCATTACTGTCAACTAATCAAATATGATTCATATTTTTAATGCCCGAACTGTATCCATCAGCAGGTTGATTATATGTCGCTGAGTTATAATTTACACTAGTAGTAATTTTATTTATTGAAAAAACACTGCTATCTTTCATATATTTATAAGCACTAACTGTTGGCACTTTTGATTTTATTGTAAAGCTATATATCCCATCGGCTGAATTGTTTGCCTCCTTTAGAATAATATTTTTATTAGTATTATTTGAGTTGTTAATTACTTCAGTTCAATTAATGCTAATAGCATTGTTCGTATAAGTAGCTCATGCTATATTTACTTGCTTTCCATTTAATCCATTTGTAACAGGCAATGTAGAGCTTACATTTTTTATAATCGCTCCATTTGCACTTTGAACATTCGCCACTTTATTATTATATTTATCTTTGAGTGTATAGGTAAATTGGTAACCATCATTATTGTTAGCAAAAACTTTATTGTTTGATTCTGTTGCTGATACAACCATTGAAGATTTTAATGTATCAATTTTATGAGCCATAACACGGAAATTGCTTAAAACATCTTCTCATGGAATACAGTTCCCTACATTGTCACAAATTTTATTCCCAGAAATATTTGGACTTTTAAATTGAATAGAATATTTTCTATAATTTTTTGAACTTCCAGATGTTTCAGGTTCATTATCAACTTTTGATAAATCAAATTTATGTGATAATGCAGTTCCTATTGTGGAACCAAGAAGAGTGCTTTTTTGATACATAGGAGCTTTGTTGATATCTTCAACTAACATTTCAATATCTCCAATATGGTTATTTTCATTTCCTGTTCCCCATGAATGGAATAATTCAAATTGGTCGTTAGCAGGAATAAATTTAGACTCTCTATTGCTATAATTTAAGTTTGTATTCTTATCATTATGTGTAAAAATAAATTTATTTTTATCTGGAGCAGATTCATCTCTATACACTTGGAATTTTTTTTCTGAATAATTTCCAGCATTATCATAAATTTTTGCTGATATAATTTTTCATTGATTTGCTACATTTTTAAAATCAATTGTATCGAAACTAAATCCTGTAGAAATATTTGTAATCACTTTGTTAAAGTTGCTTCCTGTTAATTCAATTTTTTTGATTTGAGAATTATTTTTTAATTTTCAGTCCCATTCGTCATTTGCAGAAAAATTGATTTTTAAATCCCTTCTATTTGCATCAGTTACTTTATAACGTACTTTAGTCGCATTGCTGTCAGTAATGATTGTTCCAGAAGGATTATCATTTATATAATCCGAGATAATAGGCGCAGTATTATTTTTGTACTGAGGAATTTGTAAAACGGTATTATTTAATGTGTTTGTGTATTTTTCTGTTGTATCTATATAAGGCGAATTATTGTCGTTAAATGCTAAACTTTTAAATAAAGGAGCTGTTTTATCTAATTGATAAACATATGTTTTAATTGAAACATTGTCAGCGTTATCGTTGGATACAATTTTGATTTTTAGTATCCCCTCTCATTCAATTTTAAATTGTAATTTGTTAGATAGTTGATTAATTTGATTCGTTGTTAACCCATTTTTAGATAAAAATGCTGTTCCAGAAAGGTTTGTAAATTTTCAGACTTTACATCCTCCTTGTGTTATATGAGCAGGACACCATTCAATTTGATAGTCGATATTGTAAATTCAGGCTGAAATATTTTGATCATATGCAGCACTAGATGAAGAGCCAAGAAGTCTACGTTCAGTTGAATCTCAGATACAATATTTTCATGAATTCAAAGGTTTAGGTGATGTACATGTTCTGGTTCTTTTTTCTGATCAAGAGGTGTCTTTTACCCAGTTTGACCAATCGCTCCATCCACCATCTATAGGAAGATATAAGTTTTTATAATGAGTATCTGTACCAAGACAAGCTGCTCATCAATTTGCTGGACTTGGATTGTTACAAAGTCTTGTTCTTACTTGTTTTTGAACTCATGTAAGTTGATTTTTTGCATCAATATTTTTCCAAGTAGTCCAGTTTCCCCATCCTCAATTGATTTTTACATCGATATTTCTATAATCCCAGCTAGTTTTTCCTGATGGCTGAGGTCCTTGTGCACATCCGCAAGGTCCTTGTGCACATCCACATCATGAAAAATAATATGAACATGTTTTACTTCTTTTTTGTCTTTGTTGAGCAGTGTCTGTATTAATTTCTCAATCATTTGTCCATGCAGTCCAGTTTCCACATGACTGACTCCAACTTCAAGCTGAAACACTAGGTGTAGAAAAAAGTAAAAGTAAGACTAAAAATAAAAATAATTTCATAATTTTAGAAAAAATAGTCATAACGTTATTGTTACGGTATATAATATATTTTTATTGTAACATAATTTTATATTTTATTGCAAAAAAAAAGCATTTTATATAAATGCTTTTTTAGTTGTTTTTAAATAATGTACAATTTTCACTTTCTATTGAATTTAATGCATCACAAGGAAAATGTTTATATACATTTTCTCACTGTGAAATAATTTCATTCCATGTTGTATTTTTCCACGCATCTCTGAGAGATTTTTGCTGATTTACACAATAATTTTTTGCAGAAATTGATGAAATATTATCACAATTAATAAAAAATATTGATTCTTTTCACAAATCTAATTCAGATTGTAATATTGCTTGCATTTCATTATTATAGTTTAATTCTTGTTTTTTTGATATATATAATCAAAGTGAAAGAATTATTATAGCTATAATTGTTACGCTACTTAAAATAATTTTTAATGAATTATTTTGAGTACTAGAATGTTTTTTATACATTATTTTATTATAATTAATTATTTTACCAACCTCATCATTGTATAGGATCAATATAACCAGGATCAAATATATCTTTCATAAAATCATCTGGTAGACAACTTCCATTTTTACAAATATTTGGATCAATCATAGAACAATTTTTCATACATTTTTCTCAATCTAATAGGTATCCAGAAGGACACGTCATCTTTGGATTAACTGGCATTGGAGAATGTCCATTGCTTCAAGTGTATATACAACATTTTCTGGTTGTACAAAATCAAGACTTAGTTGATGTGTTTGTAAATAAATTATATGATCATTCAGAATACATAGAACAAGCATAATTTACAGGAATACTTTCAGTTGCATCACATGTTGGAGTCGAATTACAAGGTAATTCTGTTAAATATGGAATACCACAGAAACTATTATCAACTTTATAACTATTACTTTGAGATGTATGTTTATAACATGCTAGTGATCTTGTTTTTATATTGTTTTCACAAGCTCAATATTCTCATACTTTCCACTTGTATTCACTACATGACTCTTCAGTTTTTGGTTTCGTATAATTACAAAATCAATCAGAAACGGCTGTTTTTCAGTCACCAGAATTTTTATAACATTGAACAGTTCTTGTTTGTGTATTGTTTGTACATTGACTGAAATCTCAAGTCTCCCAAGTATAAATATTACATGATTCAACACTTGCTGGAGTATTTAAATGAGCACATTTTGTAGAGTGTGCATTCGTCCATATATCAGATCAAGATTCTTTTATTTGGCAAACTACAGCTCTCGTTTTTCTATAATTAATAGTTGAGTTACATGCAGACCATCTACCTGTTGCCCATCTATATTTTGTATTTTTTACACAAGTGTTTCAACTTTGACTATATCAAGAATTACATGTCCATTTACAGGTTGTGTTCGTAGCTACTGTTTCATTATTACACATTTTAGTTTTAAACTCACCTGTTAATGGATTTACATTATTTGGAAAATTCCATTTTGCATCTGCTGGCAAAGTTCAGCTACACTTTTGTGTAGGACCATCGGTATAATTTTCACAGTAAGGTACATCTAATGCGTCGTCATTAATTTCAAATTTTCAAATAGCAGTTTTGTTGAGCCAGTTATTATCTCAGGTCGGTTGATCTCAATGTATTTTAATATTGACTCATGAATGATCAATAAGTATAAAGTCTGTATTTTTTGTTGATAAATGTGATTGATTTGATGACAGAGATTTTCAGTCAACTTCACTTCTGGCATTATCTTTCGCAACTACACGTAAATAATTTTTTCATTGAGTGAGACATTCATCTATTCTGTTTACTCACATAGCAGACTTTAGACTTGGATACGTCTTTCCATTCAGGACTAAATTATCATTTACAGTTAATACGATAGGTGCTTTTAGCGTATTTTTTACTCATGATGGGTTAGTTCTACTTGCAACAATATCTGTAACTTCACTTGGGAAGTCATATGTAGCTCTACATTTTCATAAATCTAAATTTATTGAAGATATTCATGAAGTATCTTGAACTTTTACAACAATATTTTCTAAAAGATCAGGCGAATTTCCATCAAGTCCCGCTTGCGATTTATAGTATTCACAACCAGAAGTTTTTGGTATACTTACTCCATAACTTGGAGATAAATACTTTTTGATATTACACCAATTTTCTGATGAAAACGAAAAAGCTCATTTTTTTAATAATTCAATGGTAGGTCAGTTGTTGTCTGGGGTTGCATATCTTCCTTCAACTGTACATCTTGCTCCATTACTTTGACGTTTTGTCGTATTGTTTTCAGTAACGATTCAATATTGATCGAAATAATTAATTATTTTTTGTTCGGCTTTATAATATTGACAATAGCCATCTCTTCACTCAGTTTTATAATATGTTCAATTCGTTCCACTACATTGTGTGTTTAATTGTTGAGAAGGCATTCTTAGTGGTACAGCAACAGCTACTTGAGTACAAAACTTATTTTTATCATTTCCTAATTTTACTTTTCAAGAAGGGATATTATAGGTTTTAGATATTGAATCTCCTAGATAATCAGCATAAGTTGAAGTTGTATAACTAGGAGTATTTTGATAGCTTTTACATCAATAATGACACGATTTATTTCAAGTTTGAACTTGAATATCTTTCACACACATTCCTTTTAATACGCTATATGTGTTTGGACAACTAATCGAAGCTGTTTTTGATTCTTTGGTATGTTTACAGATTTGGTAATAAATGGTTGATCAGCTATGTTCTCATCTTCTACAATTAAAATGTGAAGTATTAGATATTTTTCATAGTGAATATCAAGTTAATCAAGTTACACTTTGATTATTCCAGTACATCTTTAATTTTCCAGTTAGTCAGCAATTTCATTCATTTTTACTTCACCAAGTTCATGTATCTTTTTTACACACAGTAACAGTTTTGATACAATTTTTTCATGAAATACTCCACCCAGATGGACAAGAATAGCTAGGATCAATTACTTTTTGAATAGTTGAGAATTTTGCCCCACACGATTCATCTTCTCAATAAAATTGTTCGACACAAGATAAAGAAGTATCGCAACTATATCCAGTCTTAAATGTTTTAGTATTTTTTTGACAATTTGTTATTGAAATTGAATTTTGTCATTTTTCAATTGTTCCAGGTATAATTCATGCAAAAGTATCTTGAACTCCAAATAATATAAATATAAATGCAATACTGAGTATTGTGTTTATTGAAAATTTCATAAGAAATGTGTAAATTACAATATAATGACCGACTTTTTGTTACATATATAATAATATATTATTAAGCGAATATATACAAATCTTTTTCTAAAAATTACTCGACATTTTTTTGCAAGGCGTTTTTATATATGTTACACTTTATAAGAATATTCACTTATAAAAATATTATATGAGCAAACAAACAATACACGGAAAAATGGAATCATTTTCTGATACTTGTTGGAGAGTAATTAAACGTCTTGAATTTCAGGTTGTAGTTGCATTATTTTTAGCGATTTATGTAGGAGTGTTCTTTCCTGAAATCTCGTCATCTACATTAAACTTAGCAACTGGTGAAATTGAAAAAACTACGTATTTTCATATAGACTCAATCGCCTGGATGTGAGATATGTTTATGAAGTTATTAAAAGTATTTTTATGACCACTTTTGTTCTTTTCTGTATTTTCTGCCGTTTTAGGACTTGGAGATTTTAAAAAATTATGAAATATCTGACTGAGAACGATGTTGTATTATATGCTTACTACAACATTAGCTATTTCAGTTTCTCTGATTTTAATGAACATATTTGAACCAGGGGTTGGATTAAACTTTGGTTTTAAGGAATTTAGTCCTGAAACGATTGAAAAATTAACATTTTCATCATTTATAGGAAGTTTGATTCCTTCAAATATTTTTCAGGCATTCGTTGATTTAAATGCGATGCAAATTGTCTCGACGGGGATGATTTTATGAATTTCAGTACTAGCAATTTGAAAAAATAAAGATACAGAAGCTCTACATGCGCTTATTGAAACCCTGAATACAGGAATCTTAAAGTTTATTAGTTTTGTTATAAAACTGACGCCATTTGGTGTATTTGCCATCGTTGCAAAGGTTGTGTATGAAAACTGAGTAGAAAGTATGATTAATCTTCTTCCTTTCGTAGCAGTAATACTTTTTGCTTTATTTATCCATGCATTTTTAAGTCTTCCACTTATTGGAACAATTATTGGAAATTTTAATCCTTTTAAATATTTCCGGAAAGTAAAAGAAGCAATTCTTGTTGGTTTTTCAACGGCATCAAGTAGTGCAACTATGTGACTATCAATGAGTGTTGCTAAAAATAAAGCACACTTATCAAAAGAAGTTGTTGATTTTACATTTCCAATTTGAACAACTATCAATATGGATGGAACCGCGTTATATCAAGCATGAGTAGCAATTTTTGTTGCACAAGTTTTATGAATTGATTTAACAATTATGGCACAATTAACCATAGTGTTAATTGTAATCTTAGCGTCTGTTTGAGCTGCTGGAATCCCATGAGCAGGGATATTGATTCTTACGACAGTATTTTTAACTATATGACTTCCAGTTGAGGCAATTTGAATTATTTTGGCTGTAGATAGAATTCTAGATATGTTCAGAACTGGGGTAAATGTTTGGTGAGATTTATTGACAGCAAAAGTTGTTGATAAAATCTATAGAAAAAACATAGATACAGCAGAAAACAAAAAGAAAAAGAAAAAAATAATTATTCCAGGCTCAGAAGTCCAAGCGTAAGAGAAAAACAATATAAGTATTCCCTATTTTTAGCGAATGAAAATTAATTTTTCACATAAAAAAACAAAAACGCAAGAAAAGTTTGATTTTCTTGCGTTTTTTAATAAAATGTTTCCGCTTCTAAAAATCCTTTTTATAAAAGGTTATTTATCTTTTTTCTTTCGTTTGTCCCGAAAACAATCTCAAAAGAAAACAGATAAAATATTTTAAGAAAAACAAAGTTTTCATTTTGATGAAAACATCACTAAATATTATAATAATAAAAATATTATCATGGCAAAAGATGTAAAAGGATATATTAAGTTACAAATTAATGGTGGACAAGCTAATCCAGCTCCTCCAGTTGGTCCTGCACTTGGTCAATACGGAGTACCAATTCAAGAATTCACTTCACAATTCAACGACAGAACTAAAGATAAAATGGGTGTAAAACTTCCAGTTATCATTACTGTTTACGAAGATAGAACTTTTGATTTCATCGTAAAACAACCACCAATGTCTACTCTTATTAAAGACATTCTAAAACTTAAAAAAGGTTCTGGAGTTCCACAAACTGATAAAGTTGGACACTTAACTTTAGAACAAGTTAAAGAAGTTGCTGAAGCTAAAATGCCAGATCTTAACTCAATCGACTTAGCAGGTGCTATGATGACAGTTAGAGGTACAGCTAGAGCTACAGGTGTTACTACTGACATTGACGGTTTAGTAAAAGCTGAAGTTGCTGAAAAAATTGCATAATTCAAAATAAAAAAAAGAAACTCTTATGAGTTTCTTTTTTTTATTGTTCAAATAACTTTTTGTATTCATTGTATCATTTCCCTTCTAATTCATCATATGGGATAAATTTCAATGCAGCGGAATTTATACAATACCTTAATCATCATTTATCTTTTGGCCCATCTTCAAATACATGTCATAAGTGTGAATCTGAAATTTTACTTCTTATTTCAGTTCTTGTTGTAAATAGCTTTTTATCTTCTTTTTCGATAATATTATTTTGATCTATAGATTGTGTAAAACTTGGCCAACCGCTTCCAGATTCAAATTTATCAACTGATGAAAATAAAGGAGTTCCATCTATTATATCTACATAAATTCATAGTTCTTTATTGTCCCAATATTTGTTATCGAAAGCTTTCTCTGTCCCATTTTCTTGGGTCACTCTATATTGTAATGGAGTGAGTTTTGTACGAAGAGATTCTTCGGACCAAGTTTCATTAATATAGTCTTCTCTTCCAGATCATTTCTTATAAACTTTATAACGAAATGATTTTTTTTGCGCATAATTTTGATGATATTCCTCAGCACGGAAAAAAGTTGTGTAATCTTCAACTTTTGTAGCAATATCTTTTTTAAATTTTTTAGATTTTTCTAAATCATTCATAAAGTTTTCAATTGCTTCTTTTTGCTGATTATTTGTATAATATACAGCAGTTGTATATTGAAAACCTCTATCCGCAAATTGTCCTCACTCATCAGTTGGATCTATTTGTTGAAAAAATAAGGAAACAAGGTTTTCATAACTAATAATATCAGGATTAAATTCAACTTTAACTGCCTCTCTATGGTTTGTTTTACCATTTGATACATCGTGATAATTTGCATTTTCTTCAGTTCATCAAGCATATCAAGAAATAGCTTGGTATACGCCATCTTGTCAATCCATGATAGATTCTATACACCAAAAACATCCCCCAGCAAAATATGCTTCTTCTTTTTTCTTTATAGAATTTGTTTCAGTATGTTCCATAGTATTTGAATTAGATTCTAAAGATTTTATTTCATTATCGAGTTTATCTTGAAAAATATTTTCAATATTTGATCCTCATAAAAATCAGTTTTTAATTAAACTCGCTTCTATTTTTTTATCAAATCCTGTTACTATTAATAGTCAAACAATTAAAAATATTACTCAAAGAACTTTCTTAAACAGTGAATTTGGATTTGAAATTCATTGTAATTTTCATGAGAATTTTTGTCATAACCTAGAAATCAACAATAACATAATCGCTAAACCTAGAGTATACGCTATGAGATTTATAATTCATAAGCCGAAAGATATCGGAAGAATTACTGCTAAAATTAATCAATAAGTAGGACTACAGCTAGAAAATACAGGTCATAATGAAAATCCAATAAGTACACTTCCCAGAATTCATTTCTTTTGCGCAGATTTACCTAACTGTTGATTTGAATTATTTGCAAATCTTAGAGATATTTTTTTCCATAAATTAGGAAAAAGAGTAATAAGTCAAAATGCAATAATAATTCATCCGGAAAAACTGGTAAGAATATTACTGTTTAATCATATAAATAAAGTGGTTGCCTTTAGAGCAAGTGAAAAAATAATTATAGAAATAGATAATGATGCAATAATTATGTATGGTCTATATCTATCAGTATGATTCTCTACACTTGCTCAAAGAATTACTGGAAGTAATGGTAATACGCAAGGAGCTAATATGGTCAACACCCCAGCTAGGAATGATAATACAAGTAGTGTCATAATATAATCTTAAATTTTAAATACTGAGATGACCCAAAAAAACTGGCTAAAGAAACTTTTTGAGTCATCACAATACTAAAAAAGTATTGTGAAAAATTATTTTAATTTTTGAATAATTTCATCTAATGATCTTGCTCAGAACCATTTTGTAATCTTATTCCCTTCATTATCAACTTGAACAAAAGTTGTTTGAGTAGTGACTCCGTATTTTTTCTTTAATTCAGTTTCATTATCATAGTTAACTTTAAGAATGGTAACTCATTCAGGGATTTCTTCATTGTTTACTTTTTTATCAATTGCTTCACAAGCAGGACACCAGTCAGCATGAAAAAATAGAACAATTTTGCCTTCGGCATTTGTTACTTTATCAGATGAGTAAGCACTATATTCTCATTTTTTAGTAAGCATTTTGTCTGATTGAATAACTTCAGTTTCATTTGATTTATCTTCAGTTTTCATATCATCTTTCATATTTTCTTCTGATGTCATCTCATTTTTTTCTTTTTCCGCCATTTCTTCACTTTCTGTTACATCCATCATTTTTTTCTTTTCCATTTCTTCTTTTACCGGCATGCTTGTATTTGATATATCCTGAGGATTATCATTTACTATAGCTGCTGGAGTTTCGACAACTTCTTTCTCTTTTTGTAGAGAACATGATCATAGAAGTAATGCACTTATTGCTAGAACTGGTAGCAAGATGAGTATTTTCGTATTTTTCATAATAAATAGTATAATAAATATAAATTGTACTCTGATAATACTTGCGAATCTTAAATCTAACTTAAGACGAAAAAAAAATCCCAATTTTGGGATTTTTCTTAGTATGATAATTGCATCATTTCAAATTTGATAAGCGTTAACATTAAATAATAGTTATTAGCTTTTTCTGGTAATGCAGCATCTGCAGGATATTGTAATAAGAACTCAGTAATCATGTTTTCTAATTGACTTACAGCTTTTTCATGAACTGTTTGTTTTTTACTAGAAGAATACTTTTTTAAGATTTTTTCATATTTAGCCAATACATTTTTAGCTGTTGCTGTATCTTTCGAGTTTAATCTTTTTTTTATAACATCGTAAAAATTCTTATCATTATTACTTAATACACCTTCTTCGAAAGGTCTAATACATTTATTTTTTGAAATACTCCAAATATATCCAGCAGAACCGATACATCCATGATTATCTTTATCTGAACCTGGCAGTGCTAAAGTAGTCATTGTATCTTCTTTGAATGTTTCACATGTCCATTGTGGTTTAAAATTTTCTTCACACATCATACGTGTTCCGCCTCAAATTTTCCCATCAACTACAAAGTAACTATTACATCCATCAGTTGCCATTTTACAAACTGATCATTTAGATTTTTCAAAGTCAGCTTTATTATCGAAAACTGCATATTCAGCATTTACTGAAGCAAAACTTAATAAAATAGTAAACATTGCTAATAAAGTATTTTTCATTTTCATATTGTTATTGTTAATTATAAAGGCTATAACACAAACTAAAACGTTAAAAAAAATAAATAGTGACAAAAATAATAAAAAAAGATATTATTTTCTTTAAAATAATATCTTTTTCCCCTTAAAACAAAGTTAAGCTAGGATTTTTTTATTTTAAAATCATAGAGTGCTTTCATGTCTCATTTTGCCAATAATACTCATTTTTGAATGAGGAGATTGAGTCTGTGTTGAATGTAATTGTCTAATAATTTTTGCTCTGAGTAGCCAAGTGTGTCCCCTACAACTTTTGCAGCAGGTATGAATTTATTAGTTACAAAGCTCATTATTAAGTTATCATAATAATCTTCATTTACTCCTATAATTTCACCATTTTCATAAATATGTAATATATAATCAGTTTTTACTATTTTTTGAAAATCATCTATTAATTTTTGTCTATCTTTTGATGAGATCAACTGTCCTTTTGTACTTAAATTTCAAATTTGTTCTGGAGAGCATTCTCACATAGCTTGAGGAATAGTTCAAAATTCGTTTACTTCATTATTAATATTTATAATAAAAATATTTTTATGATTTGTTGAACATAAAATTCTTCTGAGCATCAATTGTTCAATAACTCAACCCCCTACCCAAATATAAATTTTATCTTGTTCTTGTACTTCTCTCAAAGTAGCAAACAGTTTATACATTTGTTGGGTATATGATGGGACTATTTCATTAGTATTTCCATCACAATCATAAGGGAATAAGTGTTTTTTTATCCATGAAACTCTATTTCTTATATTTTCATCAGTATACTCTAGGCAGAGAGGACCAGTAGATAAGTCATCTACAAAATTTAAAATCTTATCTTCTAAATGATTTTCATTAAGATAATACCTTAAACTTCAAGCAGCAGAATGGCCGGATACAATATGATACACTTTCATGTTAGGTGAATAAAAATTAAATTAAAAAAAATTAATATACTATATGATAATAATTATCACTGAGTATATTAATTTTTTATTAAAAATAAACTTCTTTTATTCTGACATAATAGACATATTTTTACATGTAGAACCACATGCTTTTTGTAATAGTAAATAATCATCAATTTTTGCTTCTTTTGTAGTGTAGCTATTCCCTTTTTTTGTTACAAATCTAACAGTTAAATCGTGAGATTGAGCCATGCTTTCTAATTTTTCTGATTTAGCAATTTTTAATGCTTTATTCCATCCAATGATATTATTTGATTTAAAATCTAATTGTTGTAATTCAAATTTTAATAATTCTAACATTAGAAATTTATTATTATCTTTGTCAGCTAATCCTACATCTTGTGGAAATTTAGATAAAAATTTAGCAATTTTATCATCTAATTTTACAACAACTTTATCGTTAATTTTATATTTTTTAGAATTTGAATATTTATCTAATTTATTTAAATATCCAGAAACCATTTTATTTACATGATTTTGATATTTTTGATTTAAACTTTTTTTAATTGAAAGGTAGAAATTATAATCATTTTCAGATAATCCACCTGGAAATGTTTTTTCAGCTTCAAATTCGATAGCAGTTGTAGTAATCATACCTTCTTTTGATTCTTTACATGTCCATTGAGGTTTAAAATCTTCTTTACATGCCATTAATGTTCCTCCTCATACTTTTCCATTTACCATGAAATAAGTATTACAACCATCAGTAGCAACTTCACACATTTCACCTTTTGCCTTTTCAAATTTTTCAGCAGTATCATAAGTAACATATTCTGCTCCTACAGATGTAAGACCTAATGCAATAACTCCAATTGTTAAAAGTGTATTTCTCATTTTCATAGTTTTATGAATTATAATTTAAATGATGTACACAAGCTAAAACGCAAATATTAAATAATCGTGACAAAAAAATAAAAAAAACTACCAAAATGGTAGTTTTTATTGTCTAGAAAGGCAATCTTCTTTTTTGAAATAATCATTAAATAAATCACATTTTCAGTCTGTAACCCACGATTCTTCAAGCATTTGCTGCATAACAATTTCTTGTGGAACGGGAGTGTCTGTGAATAAAAAATCAGCATCTGAATTATTTACAGAAGTTTGTATAGAATCTTCTGAAAATTTATATTTTTTCATGAAATCATTTCAAACGTATTCGCCTGTTTCAGGAAGTGTAGTTTTTCATATTTCTTGATATGCTTTTGAATATTGTTGGAATTTTTTTCCATTTAATATTTTTTCAACTATGTCAGAATTAATATGAGGAACTTCTTGAACGAGTCTATTTATTGCAAATTCTCTTTGAGGGAGAATTTGTTTCAATAATTCATTTTTGGTATTTTCTCAGAAACTTTTATTTTCTGCAATGAGTTTAATTTTTGCATCCAATTCAATCACCTCACTTAAATGTGTATTTGATGATAAATTATGAAGAACTTCTTTTGTTATAATTATATCTTTTTTTTCCAATTCTTTAATAACAGAATTTTCATTAATTAAATATTTTTTTTCTTGTTTTTTCTCTGCATGACTATTTGAATCAGATAAATTATCTATTTCCATAGATAATTTAACTGTTTCTTTTTCTGAGTCAGACAAGTGTTGATAAATTTCTGAATTTTCAAATGATTGTTCATTATTAATGTCAGTTTTGCCACAGGATACAAGCAAAAAAATTAATGCTATAATTGCTAATTTAGATTTCATAATTGAGATTATTATTTATATTGTTCTACTTTTAAAGCCCCATTTGAAACTGAAAGCATATAATCATTTCCATTCACTTTGTCACGAATAATAATATGATTTTTAATATGAAGAGTACTAATAGATACATCATTTGTCGTAATTGTTAGACCATCAAGAATATCAATTCTTTTTATCCCTTCATTATGTGTCATTACTTCAACAATATGTTGTTTTGTTGAATCTCTTGTAAGTGAGAAAACAAGTAAACCAGGTTCAGTATCATCAGGATATCCATAAATAGTTTTATTTTGCAATTGTGCATTATCGGTAATTCCAGGCAATACTTTTGATAAATCATATGAAGCAGTTTTTAACGTCCCTGATTCACCATTTGCTGTAATTTCTGAACTTGATACATAGATAATAAAACCTGTAGGTGGTTGAATACTCATAACTTTACGTCCTGAATTATTTGCAATCCAGAAATCATTAAATGATTTTTTTACTCTTTCTTTCCAGTCTAAAACTGTAAAATCAGCATAACTATTTAGTTGAATATGATGACCTCTCGTTGTGAAATGTGCTCCGAATAAATGATGAAGTCAAAGAGGTATTTGAGTGGCATAGTATTGGTGGCCAATAGGTCAAATATATCTTGTTGTAATCGCTGTATTCATCGCAACATCAAATTGTACTTGAATTGTGTTTCTTCTTGCCCCTGATCACATTGTATTACAAGTTAAACCTGTATCAATAATATATAAATTACTTCATTCTAAGTAACTAATAGAATCTGGAGAGTAGCCAGCTGAACAGGTATATCTTACTTGATCTGCTGCGTATAATATTGAAGACCCCATAGGACTTACTCAACTAGAATTATATGAGAACATTTGATAATACAGATAATTCATAGGGTATTTTTGACCAGCAGAATCGATGCTAAATCTTTTATCAGCAATAGCAAAATTTACGAAAAAATGACTATCTGAAACTGGAATAATACGGAAACCGTAAATGGTTTTGTCAATATTTGATTGATTGACTGTCCGGTTTGTTTTTCCATCAGGAATAATAGCGACTGGCTTATCTATATAATATTGATCAGCTGTTTTATTTAATTCAGTTTTAATTAAGTCTTTCCAGTTTGAAGGAAGAGTTACATGATTAATAATAGCACCTTTCCCATCATTGCTTCCCCCTAAGTATTTCATGATATTGTTTCCTTCAATTCTGTAGGCAATATTTTCACCATTTTCATCTAAAGATTTATTTGCTCAAACGAGTTTTGCATAATTAACTTCTGCAATTTCTACATTCCCCTCTTTGTTAATCGTATCAGAATCAGCAATTTGTACTTTTGTACTTACAAAACCACTTTCTAAAGATGTTTTTCAATAGTTAAAACGAGTAGATTTCATAGCAAATCTATTTTTAGATGCAAAAATCCCTTGTTCTAAGTATTTTCATAATAAAGAAGCATCATATGGTGTTTTTTCAATTTCAGAACTAAATCCAACTTTTCTTGAAGGATGAACATCAGTACTTAAATCACCATTTTGATATACGTAATCAAGTTGTGTACTATTTGTGAATTCTGCGATAGAAACCCCTTGTCTTTGAATTTGACCAGGATAAGCTTTTACCCCAGTATGCCAAACTCTTTTCGATTTTTTCAAATAAGAAGTATGGTGATTTATATAATATATAGGAGTTGATGTACTAATATTTCAAATCGAACCATTAAAATTATTTGCTGAATTTGCAGCTGGATCAAACACAATAGGCATTGTATTTAGATATTCAATTGCTTGAGTTTCAGGATTATAAGCGAGTTTTATATTTGCAAGAGTATGGAAATATGAAAATCCAAGACTTGCAGGTCTCCGCTCACGGAAACAGTTTACAAATTGGAAATATACTTTTCCATCATTTGCATTATATGCAGCGTATGCAGATCTTGGCCCTCCCCGGCACCCTCCAGCATAAGTTGTCCCTTTAAAATCCCAATATTGTCAAGTGCTCGGATCAAAGTTGAAAACAAGACTGTTATCTGTACTGTTAATAGGATTTGTGAAATTTATTGCAGCGAATGTATCATCATAGATATACATTCTTGAATTTGTTCCGTGTCCTTGGTATTGAACATAGATTTTTTTATCAGCGATATAATCAATTTTATAACCGCCTTTGTAAATAGAAGTAATTTCTGTTAACTGGTTATCGTTAATAGAAGGATCTAAACTATCCGCGTTATTTCCTAAAAAATAATATTGCTTTACAGCTGCATCATCATATGAACAAGCCGCAAAAGTAAACCCAAATTGGTTACTTGAAATTAAATCACATGGATAGAATCAAGCTGTTTCAAGTGCAGGAAGGAAATACTGTTGATCAGTCATATGTAAATCTTGTTTTTGTCCAGATTTAGAATACATATAGAATAAACCTCTTTTTTCTCCATCATACCCTACTCTTAAACCAATAACTGTTCCATCAGCTTCTTCAACAAAATATGAAGGTCTGTGAGCAACAACAACAGGGGCTTTAAAGTCCCCTTTAATATCTGGTTTTAGATAACTATTACTTCAAAGTTTTTGAAATGGTAAATTTGTTTTTCTATTCGCGAAAACACGATCTTCATCATTTTCAAATAATAATTTTTGCCCATCAGCAATAACCGTTGTACCAACTACTTTTAAATTTCCATCAATATGGGTATTCCCATTAATAACTGTATCACCTTTAATTTGTGCATTTCCAGTAACTAACGCATTTCATTCAACATGAAGTTTTTGACTTGGATTTAATGTTCCAACGCCAATTCTATCTTTTACAAATAAGTCTTGAGTTATTTGTATGTCAGAATTAACATCTTGTCTTGTTGTAGAATTTTTTATTAGATATTCACTTGCGAGTTTATCGCCAAGTTTATTTGCATTATTGATTGATGCTGAGTTTGAAAAATGATTTGTAGAAAGCGTTCCATTCGCAACATCTACTCATGAAACTGTCCCATCTCTAATGTCAGAACTCATGACTGCATTATCAGAAATATCTGAACTTACAATTGTTCCATCTTTGATGTCAGCACTCTGGATAGTATTGTTGGCTATATCATTTGAGTTTACAGTACCATCTTTAATGTCATGAGACTCGATAGTTCCATTTAAAATATCATTTGTAGAAATAGTATTATCTGCGATATCTAATCCAGTAATTGATGAATTTTTAATATCAATACTTTGAATTGTTCCGTCAGTAATATCTTGAGTTTGGATAGTATTATCCGCAATATCCATTGAATTTACTGTACCATCTTTGATATCATGTGACTGAATATCATTATCTTTGATATCTGAACTTCCAATTGATCAATTTTTAATATCAATTGTATCAATTGATCCATCTTTAATATCTACTCCCTCAATTGCACCATTTTTTATATCTGCAGATGTAATATCATTATCTTTAATTTCTGTTCCAGAAACAGTTCAGTCTTCGATAGCAGAACCATCGAGTCTCCAAACATCAACGACAGAAACACCATTTTCTATACCAGTAATTTTTTTAAATAATGCTCCGATACTTCATGAGTTGGCAGCATAAGAATATCCAGTAAGAGATAATACTCAAACAAGTACGGCAGTTATTTGTATTTTGATTTTTGTTTTCATAATTTATTTTTTTATAAGTGATTATTGTTTAATCAGAATTGAAGGTGAAGTATTAATAATAGGATTAAATTGAATATATAACGGTGAGACTTTTTCAGTTTCACGTAGATTATTAATAGGAGCTTCTGAGATATAACATTTCTTTTTTCCTGCAAATGCGTATTGTAAAATACTGTCTTGTGACTCATTTGCCATTGCTGAAAATTTCTTTGGCTGATTACATATTGAATCATTTGCATCGTCAGAACGCATTGCCTGGAAAGTACGAAGATTTTCTAAATTATATTCTGCATCTGTGAGTGTATTTCAATTGTTTTGAATATATGCATCAGAATTATAAGGTGCTGAATCACTTCCGAGAGTATTACGTGAAATAATTGAACCAAAAACATAGAGTTGTCTTCTGAGTTTATTTCTATCTGAACTTCTATGGCCTGATAGAACATTTACACCATCATAGCTGAGAACACTTCATTCTGTTACGAGTAATGCATCTATATTTGTTACATTTGGGTGAATATAAATATTTCAACCATTATTATAATCTGATGTATCACGAGTGGCTATAATTACGAGAAGACTATTTTGATCTTTATTATAAATATCTGCTTTGATATAGATATTTCCTCACTCAACAACGATATTTTTATGACCATTTACCTCAATTGAATCGAATCCTGGTCCAGCTAGTCAGCCATTTCAGAGTGTAAGTATTTTTCATCTATTTCCATCGTGTTCGAGTAGTGTAGTTGTTTGTTTTGTGTAGTCGTATAAGTGAAATTTATTAGTTAATGAGTGTAAAGCACTTTCAAATGTTTTTCTTGTTTCCCCTGCTGTATATTGAGCGATATTTTTCTTAATATTTTTCCACATCTGTGTAGATGTTCCGTCATATCAATTATTATCGATAATAACAAATTCTTTATTATATGCGGAATCTCAATAGTCAATTTCTATTTCAGATTCTAATCCGCTTGTAGTATCTCAGCGAACTAAACCATTAATGACAATTTTATTTGTGTTGAAGATTTCAGAGGTTGCAATGTTTTTTCATTGTATTTCAGTTGTTTCTTGTGTTGCTGTATTTGAAATGGCAACTGGTCAAAATGCCTGAGAATCAAGAGAGACTGATATTTTTTTTGTTTCTGGACAATAGAATGAATCTGATCAAATTGGAATTTCAAATCACCAAATAGGTCAAAATAATGTTCCAGATAGTTTATATTCTAATTTTCCTGAACAGTTTGGTGAATTATTGATTAATTTTTTTGCAATAATTTTATCCTTAATATAAAACTCTCCATATTGTTTACTATTAACGAATCCATATCCGTTATAATTATTATTTTGAGTTATATAAAAACGTTCACCGTCTTTAAATTCCTGAGAAAACCTATCTGTGATAAGAACTCTAGCGTTCATATCTGAAAGTAAGTAAATATCTTTTTCATTTGTTGGGTTTAAGTCTTCCCCATCTCAACTAATTAAGACAAAACTATAACTTCAAATAACAGATAAGGCTGACACGAGAATTGCTCATAAGAGTATTTTTACAATTCGTTTCATGGCCTTTTATTTATAAAATATTGGTACCTTTTATTATATATACTATAGTATTCTATCATGTTAAAAAATACGAGTCAAAAATATAACTATGTTTTATTGAAATTTTGTAAAATTAGTATATTATATACTTCAACTCAAATTGAACTTAATCGTTACAGTAGGATAAAATTTATCTTTTAAGAATTGATTCAATATGCACGAAATTATTTTGTATGGAAGTTATATAGTTTTTCCAATTATTTTTACTTGTTTTTATACAAATAAAATACCAAAATTATTAAGAATAATAGTTATTTTTCTCTGTATTTTATTTATATGGGTTCGTTTCATAGAGCCACAAAATATATCAATTCAAAAGACTCAGATAGATTTGTGATTTGAAACAAAAATTGCGTTAATTTCAGACCTACATATTGGAATATATAAAGATGAAAAATTTGTTGAAAAAATAGTAAATAAGGTAAACACATTGGACGTTGATACTGTTTTAATTGCATGAGATTTAACGTATTACCCAAAAATAGAAGATTTACCGAAATTATTTGCGCCTTTATGAGAAATTAATAAACCAGTATATTGGGTTTTAGGAAATCATGATGTGGAAAAACCAGGACCTGCATTAAGAGAAGAATTAATCAAAGTATTATCTGATTTGGGTCTTCATTATTTAAATAATGAAGAAGTTCAATTTGAAGATTATAATTTATTAGGATTATGAAGTAATTGGAATCAGGAAGATCAAGTAAATTTATTAGAAAAATATTCAGAATCAGATAATGTTATAGTTCTCGCTCACAATCCAGATACTACACTAAATTATACGAATAAAAATGCTGACTTAACTGTTGTTGGACACACTCATGGATGACAAATACGTATACCATTTTTGTATAAAAAAGTTATTCCAACGCATGGTGATTTTGATAAATGACTCACTCAGGAAGAAAATACATTATTATTTACAACATCAGGAATCTGAGAAACAGGATTGCCAATGAGGTTTTTAAATTTCCCTGTTATCGACATTTTAGAAATACAATAAAAAAAGACTCTTTCGAGTCTTTTTTTTTACTTGGTAGTTTTGCTAAAAACTATAATGTTCCGTCGATGATTTTAATTGTTCGACAATAGTTGCAGAACTGTTAATTGCATTTGGAATTTCTCTAGTTATCTGATTCAACACAAGTTCGGAACTGTCTGAAATTTGAGTTGAATTTCTCGCTATTTCCTCCGTTGCAATAGCTTGTTCATTGATCGAAGCAACAATTTCTTCGATATAACCGGAAACATCGTCAGAGATTTTTTGAGTATTTGTGAGCAAATCATTTGAACTAGAAAGAACGCCTTCCATATTTTGAAGTTGTTCATTTACTTTTTGTCCATGTGAGATGGCAAACGAAACAGTCTCTTTAATCTCCTTAAACTTATCATTGATTTCTACAGTTGAAGTCTTTGTTACTCCTGCGAGATTTCGTACTTCATCTGCAACAACAGCAAAACCACGTCCATGTTCCCCTGCTCGAGCTGCTTCAATTGCAGCATTTAAAGCTAAGAGATTCGTTTGTTCTGCGATGTTTGAAACCACTTCTAACACACTATAAACTTCATCAACCACTTTCCCAACGACGTCTAAATTTTCATTAGAAGTTTGAACTTGTACGCTCAAGTCAGAAATACTTTTAATGGCATCAGATGATAAATCAATACTTCTGTTTACTTCTTGAGCAAGTGATTTATTTTGACTCGACATTTCTTGAGCATTTTCAGAAACTTGCTTCGATATAGATGCAATTTCTGTTGACGCAGAAGCTACGGTCGAGATTTGAATATTTTGCTGAGAAGTCACTTCTTCTGTTTCATTGGCAACACTTCTCAGATTCTCCATATCACTTAGTAATTGCGATAAAGATTGATTCATATCTGAAGAATTATTTCTTTGAAACTCAGTAAGTTTTCGTAGAGCAAAAATCGTAACGTAGACTTCAGTAATAAAACTATTTGTTTCTAGTTTTGCTGTATAATCGCCTGTTGTTCTTTTTTCGATTACGTCCTTAATATTTCGAAGCGGTCGACAAATATATTTATAGACATTATGAAATGATATCAAAACTAATAAAGCTAGGATACTCCTCTCAATTATGCTATAAATGGTGATAAAGTTTTGTTTTTCAACGGTGTGATCTTCTTCTAAGTTCACTAAGTCATTTGCTCTTTTTTTAAGCAAATCTGAATAGCGATCAACATCTGTATCATTGTTTGATTGTAAGCTGTTTTGAAGTGAGACAAGAATTCCTTGTAACTCGCGAACATTTGGTTGTAAGTCCTTACTTAATGGTAGGTATTTATAACCATTTTTTGAACTTCCCATCTGAAGGGCCAAAAGAGCCTGTTCAACTTCAATGAGCGGTTGTTCGTTTGATGCCCCTTTGTAATAATTTTTAGCAATTTTTTGAGAATACATTCTCAGTTTTCCCGTGGTATTTATATTATAAGCATCATCATAGATCTGTTCATGCAAATAATACGAACCAATTTGTCCCCCAAGTAATATAACTATATAAATAAATCCTGTAATACAGAGCAATAATTTCGCTGAAATCAATTTTTTATCCATATGGCTTTTTCCCCTTTTTTGCCAAATTTAACGACACAACTATATAAAAAATATTAGCTATGTCAATATTCAATAAAAAAGCCATATAAAAATATTTTATATGGCTAATTTTATTTTTCGAATTGTTTCATAAGTTTCCAAAGATTTTTGTGTAAATCTTGTAATTCTTGCGAATTCATATCCACTGATTCGAGTAATTTTTCTGGTATTTCTTGTGCTTGTTTTTCTAAGTTTTTTCACTTATTTGTTACTAAAACTAAGACTTCTTTTTTATTTCATGATTTTTGTTTTCTTTCGATAAACCCCTTTGCTTCAAGATTTTTTATGAGCGGTGAAACTGTATTTGTTTCTAACCATAATCTGTCACAAATATCTTTAATAAGAATTTCGTCTTTTTCCCATAAAATCATCATAACTAAGTATTGAGGATAAGTGAGATCTAAGTGTTGTAAGAAAGGAGTATATCTTTTTATGATGTTACGAGAAAGTGCATAAAAAGGAAAACAAATCTGATTTGAGAGTTTTAAAGCATCTGACATGTTAGTCTTGAAGTAACGAGATAATATGTTTTTCTAGTTTATGTGGTTTTGTTGTTGGTGCAAATCTTTTCACTGATGTTCCATCTTTTGAAATTACAAATTTTGTAAAATTCCATTTAATCTTTTTCCCAAATAATGCAAAACTATTATCTTTTAAATACTCAAAAACCTCGTGTGTATCTTCCCCATTTACATCAACTTTTTTAAAAACTGGAAATGTTACTCCATAGTTTAATAAACATTGTTCTTTGATTTCAGAATCTGAACCAGGTTCTTGATTCGCAAATTGGTTACATGGAAAACCAAGTACTACGAGACCTTGATCTTTATATTTTTTATACAGTTCTTCCAGTCCTTCGTATTGATATGTTAATCCACATTTACTTGCTGTGTTTGCAATGATGATTACTTTTCATTTGTATTCTTCCATAGAAACACTCTTCCCTGAAGGAAGTTCAGCTGATAGTTTATAAAAATTATTCATATTATTTTTTTATTAATTATATATCGTACACGATATATAATAAGAATATTTTGTAAAAGTCAACAAAAATAGATGAAAAATAATTTTAATTCTAAAATTTTACTGATTGACAAAGGAAAAAATAAATTTAATATTTGAATCTAATTTCAAACTAAATATTGGTAAAAAAGGGGAAAAATGTTTGAAGGTATAGCTGTTGTCGCGTTATTAATCAATACTGCATCTATCCTGAGAATGATGAAAAATAATAGTAAATATTGGTTTGGTATTATGTGTTTATCATCGATTACGTCGATAATTTGTATTGCTCAGATTGAGCTGCATTTATATATAGTTTCTCTGTTTTAAGAGAATGCTGGTATAAATATAAAATAAAAAATCCTCCGTAACGGAGGATTTTTTTTGCTGTTTTTTTATAGAAAATATTTTTTATCAATCTTTCCGTTGATAACTTCAACTCCCTCTTCTTTGATTTTATTCACTTTTCCGTGAATTCCATCTTTTCCATTGTAGTAGCCAATTTTATTTTCAGTTTCCAAAACTTTATAACAAGGAACTTTTTCAATCTCCATATTACTTTTCACGATTTTTCCAATTTTTCTCGCGTGCACTTCAAACACAAGCCCAATTGCCGCGTATGTCGTCACTTTCCCCTTCGGGATATTTTGTATATATTCAAACACTAAAGGTCTTAATTCGTCAGTTTTCATGGATTTTGAATGGTTTTATGAGTTATATGTTGGGAGTATACTTGTGGATGTGGAAATGGGAAGAGGAAAAGTTAGATTCATAAATCTTTGTTACATTCTTCAATAACATAATTAGGAATTATTTCATATTTTCTAGGATTTAATTGAAATAAATAATCATTTTCAATATGAAAAAGTCACATTTATATAATATATTATACTCAATTGCTACTTTTATTCCACTATTATCATTTTTTTCATTAAGTATATGAAATACTCAACCCTATAATTTACCTATTTATAGGAAAAAATAATAATTGAATATGTTAGAAGTAAATATGATGAAAATTAAGATAAAATAAAAAATGATTCATATAAATATCAAGATCGATTAAAAATCATTGAAAATAAAATTGAGTGTGTTCAGAATAAAATAATTCAAATGGATAGACAACTGATACTAGTATTAAAATTACTTGAAAAGAAATAAATGACTTAACTTTTGAATATACAACGATCCAGAAGGGTTCAAAAAATTTTGTTTTTATATAATCGAACATCTATCAGATTTGCTTTCAGAAGGCAGAAGCCATGAGGAATTATCTACCCTATTCAAGTTTGTATTTAAGAAAACACCAACCTATAATCAGATAAATAATCAAACATTTCAATTAAACCTTATATTCGCTTTAAATACAAAAAAAGAACCTCAATTAAATTGAAGTTCTTCTGTAAATCTTAAATGGCAGCCCCACTTGGAATCGAACCAAGCTCGCAGGATTTGGAATCCTGAATTCTAACCGATGAACTATGGAGCTATATCAGAAAATTCTGGTACACGGAGTATATCCAGAATTTTCTAATAATCAAAACTTTTTATATAGCAAATCTATTAAAAGATTGAATAGAATCTGCACCAATGAAGTCTTTAACTTTTTGATCAGGGCTAATAACGAAAGCTTGTTCTAATAAAGAAATTTCAGATTTGAATTTCCCCATTTTACCTTCGATAATGTTAACTAGAACTTGTTCTGGTTTTTGAGCCATTTTAGGATCATTTTTCATCATTTCTAATTGAATAGCTTTTTCTTTTTCAACGATTTCTTCTGAAATGTCTGCAGGAGAAAGGTATTCAGGATTAGCAGCAGTAACGTGCATAGCAACTTGTTTTAATTTTTCTTCATCAAAACCAGCTTCTTTAGCAACAACAAGTGCAGCTAATTTACCGTTTGAATGAACATAAGAAGCAGCAGTTCCACCAGTAACAATAGTATAATCTTTAATTTGAAGGTTTTCACCCATTTCTAAAGCGTATTCTTTGTTGATAAATTCTTGAGCAGCTTCTTTAGAATCAGCACCGTTTTCTTTTAGGAATTCAGCAACTTTTTCTAACATAGCTTTGAAGTTATCAGTGTTAGCAAGGAAATCTGTTTCACAAGCAACTGAAATGATGTAAGCGTTTCCACCTTCAGTAACGATTTTAATCCCACCTTCGAAAGTTTCTCTATCAGCTTTTTTAGCAGCTTTTGCAAGACCTTTTTTTCTAAGTTCTTCAACAGCTTTTTCTAAGTCACCATTTGATTCAGTAAGAGCTTTTTTACATTCCATCATTCCGATTCCTGTCATTTCTCTTAATTCTTTAACTTGAGCAGCAGTAATTGCCATAATCTATTTTAAATTAATTACTAAAGGGATTATTTTTTTTCTACATCGTTCATACTATCTTTAATTTTTCCTTCTAAATCATCAATAAGCTCAATATCTACATTTTCACCGTTATAAGCTTTGTATCCTAAGACACCAGCAATACCGATATAAACAAGACTGAGTAATGAAGCTAAAGGTCATGGAAGAATAAAAGAAAGCACAAAATAGAATACAAATAATGCCCCTCCGTATTTAATATGTTTCATTAAATTTGTAGATTTGTTATCTTCTGTAAAGAAAAGAACAAAAGCTACTACAGGAATATAACATAGAGCATGTTTTAAATTTTCTGATTGAGGAGCGTTATTTGTCATAGTATTATTTTACTTGAATAATATTATTTTTCTTCAGTTGTAGTTTCAGTTTTTGGTTTTCTAACTGGAGCTTTTCTTTCTCCACTTACTTTTTTAGTTACAACTCTTTTTACAGGAGCTTTAACTTTTACACCAGCTAATTCTGAAGATAATTCAGAAGCAATAAATTCAATTGATTTAACTGAATTTGTATTAGCAGGAATACAATTGTTAACAAGAGTATCATCTCCGTTTGTATTTAATACAGCGAAAGAAGTAAGTTTTAAAGTTTTAGCTTCTTTAACAGCTTGAGCTTCGAAAATACCATCAACAACGAATACAACTTCAGGAATTGATTTCATTTCTTTTAACCCTTTAAATGCTTTATCTAATTTTTCAAGTTCAAGCATTTTTGCAGCTTTTTCTTTTTTAGTTAAAACATCGAACGCACCACTTTCAGCATCTTTAAGAAGTTTTAAGTAAGTAGCAATTCTTTTTTTAATTGTTTTGAAGTTTGTTAATAATCCAGGAACCCATTTTTCAGTTACGTAAAAATGACCAGTTTCTTCAGCTAATTTAGTGAAAGCATCTCTAGATTGTAATTTAGTAGCAACGAATAATACTTTTTTTCCTTCAGCGTGTAGAGCTTTTAATTCAGCTTTTACTTCTGCAAGTTTTTTAGCAGTTTCTACTAAGTTAAGTACGTGAACACCGTTTACAGAACCGTAAATGTAAGATTTCATTTTAGGATTCCAGTAGTTAGTTTTGTTCCCGATGTGTAAAAGGTTTTCAAACATTGAGTTTAATACTTTTTTTTCCATTTGATTAGTTTATTTAGTTATATAAGCAAGATTATAATAATCTTTAAGTAAATATTTCTGTGCATTTATAGCTTCCCAAAAATATTTTTACCTAACCCTACCATCCTCTTATAAAAGAAAATGGTAATGAGATAGGATTTTTAAACTGAAAATTATTTTTCTTCAGAAGTTTTTTCTTCTTTAACTGCTTCAGCTTTTTCTTCTTTAGCAGGAGCTTCTTGTAAAGCTTTTAAAGAAAGACCAATTCTTTTTTTGTTAGGTTCAAAGTTAATGATTTTAGCAGTAACTTCTTCTCCAACTTTAACATGATCTCTGATATCTTTTACAACACCGTGAGAGATTTCTGATAAGTGAATAAGCCCTTGAATACCTCCTTCAAGATCCATAAACGCACCAAATTTAGAAATTCTAGAAATTGGAGCAGAGATTGAATCACCAAGTTTACATTTTTTAGCAAGAACATCCCATGGATTTTCTTTAAGTCTTTTGATTGAAAGAGAAATTTTATCAGAATCAAGACCGATAACTTTAACTTTAACTTTCATACCAACTTTTGCGAATTTTGATGGATCGTTAACATGTCCCCAATCGATTTCAGAAACGTGAACTAGACCTTCAAGACCTTCAAAAGTAACGAAAAGACCGTAAGATAGAATACCAGAAACAACACCTTCTACAATGTCTCCTTCTTTAAGACTTTTTAGAGCTTTTTCTCTATTTTCTTCTATTGCAGCTTTTTCAGAGAAGATGATTTTTTTACCAGCTTCATCAACATTAATAACTCTAACTTGGAATTCTTTTCCAACTAGACCTTCTAGATGTTCAAGAATTTTTTCAGCATCAGCACCTTCTACTCTAGGGTAGTGAAGTGGAGTTAATTGAGAAACAGGAATAAACCCTTTTAGACCATCGATATCAACAAGAAGACCCCCTTTGTTTGCTTCAGTTGGTCTAACAGTAATGATTTCAGATGATTCATTGTATCTAGCAAGATTTGAAAGATTTTTAATTTGATTTGCTCTTTTAAGAGAAAGAATTAAAAGACCTCTTTCAACAGAGTCACCAAGAACCATAACATCAATTGGTTGTCCAGCTTCTAGAGCGTTAAGATCAACAGTGTTCCCAACTTCTTTTGAAACTACTAAACCAGTAAATTGATTGTTAACGTTAACAAGAATATTTTTTTTCTCTACTTTAACGATAGTTCCAGAAATAACCTCACCTTCTTTTGGATATTTAATTTCAGGTGATTGTTCGAATAACTCTTGAAACAGAGTTAAATCAGTATTAGCCATATAGACTTAAAAATTAAGAAATAAATTAAGTTCTTAGAAAGAAAAACTTCCTAGAACTTGTAAAAAATTTTGAGAGATGTACACATCTCTACAGTAAAAAGCTTTTGCAATAGAAAACTCTTTACTCGAAGACGAAAACATCTTGTTCAAAAAATGCGCACTAAATATATTCAATAAGCCAAAAAAGTCAATAGATTTTTTAATGAAAAATCGCTACTTTGACAAACGTGTTTGATTTTCCATAAAAATACTTTTAAAGCAGAAAAATATAGGTTATTTTAAGCGTTAAATTATATAATGTTAATGCTTAATATTTAACGAGTTGGCTATGAAGATGCAAGATGAATGGAGGGAAAAATATAAGTGATTAAGGGCGATTTGGAAAGTACGCTCAAAAACACATTACGTTGTTTTTGGAATTATCGAAATATTAGCAAAAAAGTATTAAAAACTCAAGAAATCTTGAGTTTTTTTAAATTTTTATATTAAAAATATTTTAAAAACATGATTTTTATGCCAAGTAATTTACAAAACTTTATTTACTTGAACAGATAATTGATTCTGAAAAATTATCTCTAGACACAAAGAATGATCAAAGAATTAAGGCATCTTCAAAATATAGAATTTTATCAGCAATCTCCTCTCAATATTTTTCTTTAATGTTTTGATAAAAACAATAATCTTGTTGATATATTGAATTAACTAAGTCACATTTTGTATTCAAGCAGTCGTTTTTATATTTTATTTGAGTTTTATGAATATAGTTTTCATAAAGGATTTCATCTGTATCCAAACAATCAGATCAAGGAAGGCAACCAGTGTTTTTATAAGAAATATTATGCTGTGATGATACGTCATCGATCACTATAGTATTATTCTGGAAAGCAGTTTCTATATATAAACGGTATGAAATAATTATAAACACAATGGCTAAAATTACAGCTCATAATAAAATAATTATATTTTTTTTATTGCTCATTATATTAGTGTTTTTTCTTAAATAAAATGATAAATAGGGATATTTGCTTTCTATTATATGGATATGATATTAACAGGATATTAATATTTTTATATTTTATAAAATAAAAAAAGCATAAAATAATAATTATTTTATGCTTTTTGAAAATTTTAATATGGGGTGCCCTATGGGGATCGAACCCACGACCTCCAGAATCACAACCTGGCGTTCTAACCAACTGAACTAAGGGCACCATATTTATGCTTTTATAACAAAGCAGGGTGATTATATTAAAAATCAGAGACTTGTCAAAATAAAAAATAAAAAAACTTTATAGTTTTTAATCTATAAAGTTTTTTTATTTTTATTATTTTTTTAGAAGATTTACAAAAGCTTCTGATGGAAGTGAAACTTTTCAGAATTGTTTCATTTTTTTCTTCCCTTTCTTTTGTTTTTCTAAAAGTTTTTTCTTTCTTGAAATATCTCAACCGTACAGTTTTGCTGTTACGTCTTTTCTCATCGCTGAGAGGTTTTCTCTTCATACTACATCTCCTCAAACAACCGCTTGAATTTTAATAGTAAACAGAGCTTTAGGAATAGATGTTTTCAAATTTGCACAAATTTTCCCTCATAAAAGACGAGCTTGAGATCTATGACAAATAAATGCAAGAGCATCTACTTTTTCCTCTGCAATAAGCACTTCTAATTTTACTAAATCATCTTCTGAGAAACGAATAAATTCGTAATTGAGTGATGCATATCAAGAACTTAATGACTTAATTTCATCATAAAAATCTCAAATTAACTCATTCATCGGAAGTTCATAAGTCAGCATTACTCTATCTGAATCGATATATTGTTGGTTTTTGAAAATCCCTCTTCTTTCTTGAGATAGAGTCATTAAATTCCCAACAAATTCATTTGGAGTAAGAATTTCTACCTTAGCAATTGGTTCTTCTATATACAGATATTTTTCTCTTGCCGGTAAATCTTCAGGATTTGAAACAAGAATTCTTGTACATTTTTGACCTTTTTCGTTATCTATAAGTTCAGCAGAATATCTTGAGAATTCTGATCTTTTATCTCATAGTAAAATAACTCTATATGTTACTTGAGGAGAAGTTAATATTACGTCCATATTAAACTCTCTCATCAGTCTTTCTTTTACGATATCGAGATGAAGAAGTCCTAGAAATCCACATCTATACCCATGACCAAGCGCTGGAGAAACATCAGTTTCAACGGCTAATGCCGAATCATTAAGTACTAATTTTTCCATCGCATCTTTCAGTAATGGATATTCACTTGAATCCATTGCAAAAATCCCGGCGTAGATAAATGGAGTAACTTCACCAAAACCTTCAATAGGTTTTGCTGCATCAGGTTTCATTTTTGGACCTTCTACAATTTCAGGTTTCCACATAGTGTCCCCTACTTTTGCATCACGAATAGTTTTTAATCCAGTTACAACATATCAAACAGAACCTAAGCCAATTTTATCATCACTGATATAACTTGGTGAAAAATGCCCGACATCAAGAGCAATGATTTTTTTATCAGTATTGAGGAAATGACATTCATCTCATTTTTTAATTTCTCATTGAAACACTTTTACATAAGAAACTACTCATCTATATGCATCGTATTGAGAATCAAAAACAAGTGCTTTTAATTCATCTTTTGATGAATCTTTGTCAGAATATACTTGAGGAGAAGAAATTCTGTCGATAACTGCTTCTAAAACTGATTCTACATTTTCACCAGTTTTTGCAGATACTCCGATAATTTCAGATTTTTCACAACCAAGAAGGTTGATGATTTCTTCAGCAACTTTATCAAAATCAGCAGCAGGAAGATCAATTTTATTGATAACAGGAATGATATCTAAATCATTTTCAATCGCCATATAAACATTTGAAAGTGTTTGAGCTTCGATTCCTTGAGCAGCATCAACGATGAGTAAAGCTCCTTCAACAGAAGCAAGAGAACGTGATACTTCGTATTGAAAATCTACGTGACCAGGAGTATCGATGATATTCATTTCATGTCCTTTCCGGTTCATTCTTACTGGTTGAAGTTTGATAGTAATCCCCCTTTCTTGTTCAAGTTCCATCGTATCAAGCATTTGAGAATTTTTCATATCTCTTTTTTCTAGTGTTCCTGTAATTTCAAGAAGTCTATCAGCAAGAGTAGATTTTCCGTGATCGATATGAGCAATGATACAAAAATTTCTAATTTTTTCTAAATTCATAGGTTCAAATATTGGTTAAATTTCCGCAGCATTTTAGCGAAAAATTTAAAAAAGTAAAGGCTATAAAAATTACTAAAATAAAATAAAAAAAGAAGCAATTATTTTTTGCTTCTTTTTGGAGTAATCGTATGAGTGAAAGTTTTCACAATATTCATAATGCTAATAAATTTAGACTCTTCATCAATATAAAGGAAATTTTTATAATTTCTTTTGATATATTTCATATCTCTATGAATTTGATTTAGATCTTCATTTTTTAATTTTATGGTAATGATTTTGATAAAACCATCTTTTGTAAGTCAGACTTTTTTTCCGATAAAGTTTTGAGGTTGTTCAATTTCATAAACAGAAGGTCTATATTTTACTCGTTGAATTAATTCTTCATTAAATCAAGTAAGTATCCCTTTGTAAGGAGCGTAAATATTTATTTTTATGATATTGTTTTTGAGTTTTTTTCTTGTTTGTTTCTTTCCAAGAACAAATTCATATAAATTAATACCATAGGCTTCACTTGTTAATTCTACCCTTCCTCATCAAATTCTTCAATTGATTTCAATCGTTTTTAATTTTCATTTTGTCGTTTTTTTGAACTCATGGTGAATAAAAGTATTTTTTATTCCACAAGCTTTTACTGTTTCTTGTACAAAGTTTTCAATTTCTTTATCTTTAAATTTTTCTTCAACCGCAATTGAATGATGCATAATTCAATTAAAATAATCATCAATTCATAATTCTACACCAAGTTCAACATGAACAGGGCGAGCAATCGATATTTCTCAACTTTCTGATACAAAATAATCAAGAGAAAACATTTCCCCATCAATATATTCTTCAGCTATAATCAGATCGCTATCAAATCACCTGTTTTGGCAATTTTCATGAAATTCTGTAAAGTGATATTTATATTCAGAAAAATCTTCTTTGTTATTGATCTTTATAACTCAAGCGCTTTGGATTCAGTTTACGGGTTTGAGAATACAAGGAAGTCAGACCTTTTTTTCAAGTGTTTTGAAATTTAGGTTTTTTATGCAACTTTTTAAAAATTTGATTCCATTGGTACATCCTCCTTTGTGTAAAAGTTCTCTTTGAATAAATTTGTTACGAAACATTTTTGTGTTATCGCAGGCTTTTTGTCAGATTTGCTTTTTGAGGTAATTTGAAAGATTTATGAGGAGTTCGGAAGTTGTATTTATATACAAAATTTCATGTTTATCGCGTAACTCTAGAATCTGCTCAGTAATATGTTTTCTATTTTGATAAGAAAAAACCAGGATTCATTTTTCTTTGAGTTCTGAGATAAACTCTTCATCTTTTATAGGCTCTCATTTACAAAAAATGAGGTTATAAATCCCGTGTTTTTTGTGAAGTTTATGAAAAACTTCAATTTCATAATAAAAAACATCAGTCGTAAGTCGTGACTTTGACATTAAATGAATAATGCTCTGTTTCATTTTGTTATTTTAAGAGTAATGAGAAAATTACTTTTCTATTGAGTAAATCTAGACACTTTCCTCCATGTGAAGATTTGGTGAATAAATTATATTTCTTTTGACCAAAAATGCAAAATATGATACTATAAAATATATTTTTATTAAAGAATTTTTCTTTTATGTCTAACACGCAATGACATAATCAGACTAAAAAAATTGAGGATTTAATTCATGAATTAAACACCTCTATTTTTGATGAAAAAATTTGGAAATCACAACATGTGTGGAAAATCGCAGAAGTAACCTATTCTTATGATAAAGAAACCAATATCAATGAAACACTTTTTTGAAAAATTGGATGATTAAATCTTCGTGAATATAAGAAACTTTCAGCAGAAAAACAAACAAAAGTACTTCTGAAAGCAAGTGATACATTTCAAAAAATTATCAAAGAGAAATTAGCACTTATGAAAGATGCTCTCTATCAATTAAATAGTTCAGAATATTCTGAACTTTGAGAAGAAGAATTATTAGAAAAAGAAATATTTGAGAGTGCGGTAATTGAAAAAATGAATCTGTTAGAATATTGTATTCTTTCTCTTCCGTTTGAACTAGAAAAAGCTGGAATTCCGCTTGAATTGGATGAAGAAGAAATACCAGAATTAGAAAAAGCATTGTTGCAAATTGATTCAAATTTGTTTTGAGGATTAGTAAAAGATAATCCTGAAGAAGTAGAGCTATCTTATGATTATTTTAAACATATTCTATTAGAAAAAAAAGAGAATTTATCAAAAGAAGAATTACTCAGACTAGAGGGGTTTTTACAAAAAGTAAAACCTCATCTTCCAAAGAATTATCAATTCAAAAAAAGAAAAAAAACACAAAAAATCGCAGGAAAATACCTTTCTTATGAGATTAATAGAACTGATTATATTCTTGCATTTAACATGTTAGTTGATGCTTTTGGGAAAATGCACCATGTGGTAAAAAGTGATAAAACTGCCGGGAGTATTTCTGATGGACCAGAAGGAGTGTACTTCCCAATGAATGAAAAATTTAATACGATTACGATAGAAAGATTTTTTAAATTGTGAATGCATGAAATAGAAACTCACAGTGTAACGGATTATAATACAAAAGACCTTTTAGGAAATTTAAGAGGATCAAAAAGTACTGAAAAAGATGAATGAGTTGCTATTTTAATGGAACAACTATTCTTATATGGAAAAGAATTGCTTACTACAGATAAAGAAGGTCATCTATTAATTGATAAAAATAAAGTCCAAATTAATGGATATTTTATTAAAACATTAATGTGAGAGCTTTTAAATAATGAAGAATTCAGTGAATTCTTAGAACTATCAGAAAAAATAGACCCTGATATTATTTCACCGTTTGAGAGATACAAAAGGTTAAAAAGAAATAATAGATCATGAGTTCAGCATAAAGATACGACTTATACGAGAGGCTTATTAAAGGCTATTAAGTATGTAAATCAATTCTATGCATCTGAAGGAAAAAAATGAATTTCACCACTTGATATGTTTATTGGAAAAATCTCATTTGATGAAACAGAAAAACTAAAAAGATTAAAAAATCTTAAAAAACAAAGAGGAATAGAAATAGAAGAATTATTACCAATATTTGTTTCTGATGCGGTTTATTTCGTAATTGAACATACTCTTGGTTGAGATGAAGAAAATATTTCAGAAAAAAACTTTTTAGAATATTTACAAGAAAAATATCCACTATTTTCATTTTCATGACAAATTGAAGCAGATTTATATTTTGCAGAAAATTCAAGAGTAAATGGGATTGCAAATATTTTACTAAAAATAATTAGTAATCGTAAAGTTGATAATATTCTTATGGATGCAAATCCTCAGCAAAGAATGGTTTTAGAAAAAATTTTTCAAAATCAATACGACCCAATTATTCATGCTGTTCATGATAACTTGGCAAGTCATAGGCAAAAACAAAATTAAAAAAAACAAATCCTGTACAGGATTTGTTTTTTTTAATTTTTATGAATGTTTTACGGCTTCAAAAGCAGGTTTTCTTTTAGAATTATCAATTACTGGTAATTCTATATCTAATAATTTTTTATAATTTTTCATAATATATAAAAAATCTTTTCTTACTTTTGCGTAATCTTTGTCTTGTAATTTAATAACTCAAACTTTAACAAAACCATCTTTTGTTAGACCAATTTCTTTCCCAACAGCAGATTCATCAGTTTCTACTTCGTAAGTTGTTTCCCTTTTAGAAATTTTTTCTAAAAGTTTTTCATTAAACTCAGTCAGTATACCACTTTCAGTAGCGTAGATATTTACAGCAATATTATTTTGTTTTAATATTCCAGGTTTTGTTTCTGAATTAACGGTTAATTCGTATAGATTTAAATCAAAAGCTTTTTTCATTACTTCTAGTCTTCATCCTCCGATTCTCCCGTTTAACTCAATAGTTTTAAATTCACCTTTACTATTAATTTTAATTTCATGGTGAACAAAAGTATTTCTAATTCCAGTTGCTTTCACAGTAGAATTAATAAATGTTTTTAATCTTTTTCATTTAAATTCATTTTGAGTTTTTTCAGTACAGATTCTTGCGATATTACAATAATCATCAACTCCAATATCAACACCAAGTTTTACTTTTACTGGTTTTGACATAAGAACATTCCCCTCAAAATCAACATAATAATCAACAGAATACATTTTCCCGTCGATATATTCTTCAACAATAAGCATTTTGTTGTCTACCCCTCTGCTTTTTAGTCTTTCGTGAAAAACTTCATAGTGTGAGATATATTCTTCAAAATCTTCTCTGTTGTTAATTTTACCAACCCCTGAACTTTGCACCCCATCAACTGGTTTTATGATAAAAGGATAACCTACTTTTTCTTCCAATTCTTCTATTTGTAGGTCTTCTGGTGCTCCTTGAACATACTTAATTCCTAGTTCTGGATTATGATCTCTGATCATTTGTCTTTGAAGATATTTGTCTCTAAAAACATCAGGATCATCTGAAAGAGGGTGTCCAAGTACTTCTTTTACTTCATTCATCACGTTTACTAGTAATTCCATTGGACTACTTACGTTAATGATTTCATATTCTTTTGAGTATTCTAAAGCTTTTTCTTTTAATTCTTCTTTATTTGAATAGTTGCAGAAAACAATTCCGAACTTTTCTAATTTTGCTACTAATTCTATATATTCAATCTGTTCACCTTTATAAAAGATGATGTTTTTTACTCAGTACTTCTCCGAAATTTCTTCCATACTATCAATTTCCGCTCCAAACAGATCACTTTTCATTCTAATTTTTGTCAAAATGTGGATAATTGCTTTTTGGGATTGTGGCATGTTTTATAATTAATTATAAATAAGAACGGCAAAGTATAGTTTGCATAATTCTTCTATTGTACAAATTTTGAACCCGCATTATAGAAATAAAATCCAAAATGTAAATATTTTTTTACGTTCTAGATAAAAATTCTGTAACTTCTATCCATTGTTCTATGTTTAAATCCTCAGCTCTTGTGTTTTCTGAAATATTCATTTTTTCAAATAGATTTTGTACTATGTCTTTTTGAAATCCCCCCTTAATCAAGTTTTTTATCATTTTTTTTCTTGGTTCAGAAAATCATTTTTTAATAATACTAAGAAAAATATCATCTTTTGTCTCGTTAAATTTTCAGTGTGTTTCAAATAAAAGAACGGCTGATTCTACTTTTGGAGCAGGAATAAAGTTTTCTTTTGGCACTTTAATTACTTCAGAAACAGTACATTTTTTTTCTATAAACAGACTTAATACAGAGGATTTATTTTTCCCTTTTCCTAATATTTTTTGACCAACATCATCTTGCATTAATATAACCATTTTCTTTGGACTAAATTCTGTCTTATATAGGAAATGTTGTAAAATTGGAGAAGTAATATAGTATGGAATATTCGCAATTACATCATATTCTTCATGAGTTGGCTCATATTTTAAAACATCAATATTATTAATTTTAAATTCTGATGCACTGAGATCAAAATCTTCATTTTTAATTCTATCATTTAGGATTTCAATCATATCAGAATCAAGTTCAACGAGATTAAGAGACTGAGGATGTTTTTCTAAAAGTTGTTCTGTTAATGCTCCGTAACCAGGACCAACTTCGATAATATTTTTTCATTCAACTTCAATGCTTTCAGCAATTTCTGTTACAATTTGTTCATTTACTAGGAAATTTTGTCCTAAGGCTTTTTTAGCACTGATTTTATACTTTTTGAGAATTTCTAAGGACATTTATTTTTTATTTTTATTGATTTAAACTGCTGATATTTTAAGCAAAAAATTATTTTTTTCAACCAAAATTTTTGATAAATAAAAAAAGCTATTTTTATTTAAAAAATAGCTTAAATACTTGTAATTATAACATTATCAATTCAGGCGTCTCATTGATAGCCAGAACCAGAAGTATAACGAATTCTAATTTTTTCTACGAGTTTATTAGAAATGTCGATATTTCCACTATTTAACCATGCGTCAGTTTGATTTGTATGTTGCTGTCATGTGAGATTATATACATCTGTCCAAGTTCAATTATAAAGCGTTTCTACTATAAGAGTTCAGATATTTCCTCAGTGCATATGATAATCGAAAGAAATACTTTGTGCTTGTCTAAAATTACTAGTTTCGATTGCAAAAACTTTGTTTGGATTATTTGGATTTGATGTTTCTGGAAATATATAATAATTTCATGTTGAAGCAGAATTTGGTCCCGTTCCAGATGAAGGTGTTCCCGTAGTTTGAACAAGGAAATTTGCATCATTTCATGCAGAATCGGACCAATTTCAAATATTGTTAGATTCAAATCATTCATTATAAACCCCATTTACTCATGTTCATAAAACAGGAGTAATCACAGAAATTAAGTTGGCTCAATTCCCTGTCCATACGCTACTTAATAATCATCAATTATTTACTACGAGGTCATAGGTTTGTGAATTATTCCCAGTTGTAATATTTGCAATAAGTTCGCTCGGAGAATTTGCACTCGTTGAATGTATTGTTCCGTCAAAAATTGGGATATTTACTTGAGAATTTGGACTAAAATTTTCTCCAGTAATTGTAATGTTATAATTAGTATTTGGAGATAAGAACACAGTCGAATCAAGAGAAATATAAGGGTAATTTCAGTTCCCCCCTGTACTATTAATTTCTAAATTATTTCCATTTGGAGTAATAGTTATATTGGATCAAGCAATTATTTGTGTACTTTCAAGCTTGTTGTTTAACGAACTAACAAGTTCATTCCATTTTGTAGCACTAATGATATCTCAATTTTCTGCAAGCAATCAATTCCAACTATAGGTTATGGTTGCGGTAGATATAAGAAAAATAAAGAAAAAAGATATTTTATAAAAGAAAGATTGTTTTTTCATGTTTTATAATAAATAAAGAATATTTATGTTTTATTATAATAAAAAAAACTAAACTAAAAGCAATAAAATTATTCTTG
>CAJXJP010000003.1 GCA_913055215.1 uncultured Candidatus Altimarinota bacterium
TTAAAATTTTTTCAGCCATAAAAATATTTAAAAAATAAAAAAATGTATAGATATATAATATCATATACATTTTTATCTTTCAATTCATTTAAATTGACAGCTAAGAATTTAACTGCATAAGTGCAAGAAATGCTACTGATGAAATAATCGCAGACACAGGTAAGGTAATAACCCAAGCAAGTGCAATATTTTTAATCATTCATTTTTCAATATATGATTTATCATTTCCTTTTATTCTTTTAATGTGTTCTCTCAATAAACCTACACCAAATATTCATCAAAGCGCAATATGAGTTGAACTTACAGGTAGTCCAAATTGACTTGCAAGAATAACAGTAATTGCCGCCGCAAGTGCTACTGAAAAGGCTCTTACTTGATTCAATTTTGTAATTTCACCTCCAACTGTTGCGATAAGTCTACTTCAAAATATCATCAATCCTAATGATAACCCCGCAGCTCCCAGGAACATAATCCAAAACGGAATAGAAACACTTTCTGTTGTAAGTCCTGCTGATTGAATAGTTTCATTAATTGCCACAAGTGGTCAAATAGCGTTTGCTACATCATTGGCACCATGAGCAAATGATAAAAGAGCTACTGCACAAATAAGAGGAAGATTAAATAATTTATTAATGTTTTTTTTGTTGTTTTGTAATAATGATTTGTGTTTTTTAAGATATATTCTTGTTAAGATAATAGTCGAAATTCAGATTACTACTCATAAAAATAGTGACGTTGTAGGAGTTACTATCGTAGAAAGCCATTCAGAGGACTTTACTAGTGGCTTTAATCATTTAAGCAGTAAATATATAGAAAATACTGTTGCCATTAATCAGACATAGATAGGAAGCCAATTTTTAGCTGCTTTATCTATGTGTTTTTGTTTCATAATCGTTTTACGAATAGATAGCATAATTAATGCTGCTATGATTCATCATAATAATGGTGAGATAACCCATGATGCTGCAATTTTTCAAACAACTGCCCAGTCTACTATTTCTGCTCCATATGCAGTTAATCCTCATCAAAGCAAACCTCATATAATTGAATGAGTTGCAGAAACAGGCGCTTTAAAATATGTAGCAATATTTATCCAAAGAGCTGCTCATAAAAGCGTTGCTGTCATTATAAATATAAATTCTTGTGGATTCGTAATCATTGATGAATCAATGATTCAGCCTTTAATTGTATTTACAACATCTCATCCAGCAATTATTGCTCAGGACGCTTCAAATATCGCTGCAATTATAATCGCTCCCGTCAATGTCAAAGCCTTAGCTCACACTGCAGGTCACATGTTATTTGCAACATCATTTGCTCAAATATTCATTGCCATATAAATACCCAGTATCGCTGCAAACAAGAGAAAAACATTTGTATTTCCTCATTGAAAAAAGTAGACCCATGCAATTAATCACAACACACACGCTGCTAACACCTCATATTTAAAACTTGGTTTTTTCCTCCAACGTCAAAACATATAATTATGTATAAAATAGTAAGATATAGATTATTGTAATATATTTTACACATTAAAACAAAAAAAAGTCAAGAATTAATTATTCTTAACTTTTTTTATTTATCAAAATTTTCTTCAAATACATGGAGTGCTGAAAAGAATTTATCTAAGTTTAATTGAGATTTTCTCATTTGTTTATAACCTTGAAGAAGTCTAAACAGTTCTAAATTCATGGTTCCATTTTCTTTTACAATATTTGAACCGAATTTTTCATGGAAAAATTCTGCATTTTTTTGTTGATGATCTCCGGCACTATGAGGAAGGGGGATTATAATTGAATGAATTCCAAAATAATTTAATTCCCATAAGGTTGAGCTTCCTCTTGTTATAGCAATATCTGCTTTTTTCATCATAAGTCATAAATCTTTCTGATCTACAAATTCATGAGTTTTTACATTTAAATATCTTAAGAAATCTGATCTCATCCCACTATTTTTACTTCCAAGAACAATATTAAAATTAATATCTTTCAAATCAGGTAAAATTTGTAGTAATGAATTAAAAATAGTTGTAGATCATTGGCTTCCACAAATAACTAAGACTTCTAATTTATCATTTTCTTCTGGATAAAGATTTTTTAATTTATCAATCAAATCAGAGTTCATAATTGGACCTGATTCAATAAATTTTGTATTTTCTGATGCGGTTAATTCATTTTCAAAAGTATAAAATACTTTTGTCGCAAGTTTTCCAATCACTTTATTTGCGACTCATCCAACTGCATCAGATTCGTGTACATAGATTGGTTTTCTCATAATAAATGCGGCAATACATAGAGGCAAACTCACATATCATCCTTTTGAAAAAACAATATCAATTTTATATTTCCAAATATAATATAATGCAAATATTATTCCCGTTAGATTTTTTAATGGCTCAAAGAAATTTCTCATATCAAAATACCTTCTCACTTTTCCTGCAGGGACGTCATAAAATGGAATTAGATTTTTTTCTGCAATTTCTTGTTCCATTGAATCTTCTTCACCCACCCAAACAAAGTTATATTTATTTTCATCACGAAAATAATTATAAACCGACAACAGTGGGAAAATATGTCCTCCAGTTGCTCAACCTGTAAGGGCAATAGTTTTTTTATTGTTTTCCATATTTTATAATTTTAATAAAGCAGCTATTTTTATAATAAAAGCATTCACTGTTTTTACAAGTTTTAGTTCGGCAAAAAGACGAAATATTACAAAAGCCGAAGCAATTCATACTATTGATCCTGCTAAAACATCAAAAGGCCAATGTACTCAAACCATTACACGTGAAACATTCATCATAATCGCAAAAGGAAGGAAAATCCAAGCTGTTTTTTTATAGCCTGCCAAAAATAGTGCTGTAGCAAAAGCCATTCAAACTGCTGCATGATCTGAAGGAAAACTGGCATCAGGAATATGCGATAAAATTAACGTTGTTTTTCATTCTAAAGCCGTTTCTGGTCTAGAAAAATGAACAAATTGTTGAATAATAATATTAATCACAACTGCTAAAACAGGAGTATAAGTCATTAATAATAATTTTGATTTTTCAACCGAAGAATTTCCCTTATTGAAACATATACATAGCCATGCTGTAATTAAAAATATTGGTAAGAAAAAAATTGGCAAATCCGCCATAAATCTTACAACATTCGCAACAATATCGTTCGAAGTGAAAGAGTTCATATAAACTAAAATATTTTCGTTAATTGATTGTAACATATTATAGGTGTGAATAAGGTTAAAATAAGGTAAAACTATATAATTCAACATTATAGTTAATAATCTATTTTTTTTATATTCAAAATCAAGAAAAAACTTTTTTTTTAAAGAAAATAGTATATAATTTATTCCTATATTATATTAGTAATTAAAAACAAGACGAAAAGATGTTAGATTATGCACCGCTCAATTGAACTCAAGATTTTTACCCTGATGATCACACATACATGACATTTCTGAAAAAAGTGTTCCGTCATGAGTTTCGTAAAAATGGGTTTAGAAGAATTTCTACTTCTGTATTAGAGAAGGGAGAAGTTATAGACGAGGTGTTTGGAGAAAATAAAAGCGCTATTTACAAGACACAAGACTGATATTTACGTTCACACTCTGCAGTTGGTATATTAAGATCATACATTAATGCCGAACTTCATGAATCTATTCAACCAGTATACTTTTACTATATGGGAAATTATTTTTCTCAAACTGAAGAAGGGTACAATGAATTGCATAAAATTGGAGGTGAAATTATTGGTGAAAATGACCCTATACTAGATGCTATTCTTATTTACACAACCTATAGTGTTCTTAAAAAAATTGGACTCGAAGATAAATTTACAATCAAAGTTAACTCTATCTGAGTTGAAAAAGAAAAAGCTAAATACAGAGAAGAATTGATTACTTTTTATGAAAATAAAAAACATCTTCTTTCTCAAAAATCTCAAGATGACCTTGAAATTGATCCTATGTTATTGCTTTTATCAAAAGATGAAGACGAACAAATTTTAGCAAAAGAGGCTCCAGCAATGGCTCCTAAATTTCTAAAAAAAGACAGTAAAGCACATTATTTAAAAGTAAAAGAATATCTTGATTTATTAGAAATTCCTTATGCTGAAGACCATACATTAGTAGGAAAATTTGATTTTAACACTCATACAATCTGGGAATTTGCTGACAAAGAAACAGGACAACAAATTTCACTATGAGCAAGACATAATACTCTTTCTACAAAACTTGGTTCAGCAAAAGAAATTCCTGCAACAGGATTTTTCACAAATACAAATGTTTTAATTAACATGCTGAAAGATAATGAAATTAAATTAAAAAATAAAGATTCAATTGATTTATACTTTGTTCAACTTGGAGATGAAGCTAAAAAAGTAATCTTACCTCTTTCTCTTGCTGCAAGAGAAGCTGGGATTAATACTGTAGTGTCACTTGGAACTCCATCAATGAGAGAACAAATGCTTAAAGCAAATAGATCTGGTGCTAAATATGTTGTTATGGTTGGATTAATGGAAGCCAGAAATGGAATTTTCCAAGTAAGAGATGCTGAAGCTGGAACACAAGCTGAAGTAAAAAAAGAAGACCTAATTGACTATATAATTGATAAAGTAGGAGCAGGAAAACTTGATTTCTATTGTCCCGCTAAAGATTTAGTAAAATAAAAAAAAGAACTGATTATATCAGTTCTTTTTTTTATTTTATTATTTAATAACTTTTGCAATCATTTCTGCAACATTTTTATCAAGTGGTGATGGAATGATTTCATCTGGAGTTGGATTTTGAACATAATCAGCTAATGCTTGTGCTGCTGATAATTTCATTTCTTCTGTGATTTGAACTACTCTATTCTCAAGCGCTCATTTAAATAATCCTGGAAAAACAAGTACATTATTTAATTGATTTGGGAAATCTGAACGTCCAGTAGCAATAATTTTAGCTCCTGCTTCTTTTGCATCTTCTGGCATAATTTCTGGAGTTGGATTTGCCATAGCGAAAATCATTGGATCTTTATTCATTGATTTTACCATGTCTTTTGTTAATGCTCCTGCAACAGAAACCCCAACAAATACATCTCTTCCTGAAACCGCTTCTGCTAATCATCCTGTAATACATTCTTTTGAAGTTGGATCTAAAACACAAGCCGTATTTGTAATGTTTGTAAGCATTTCTTTTGTAGGATTTAAATCCGTTCTTCCTGTATGAATTGTCCCTCTGCTGTCAACCATTACAATATCTTTCACTCCGTATGCAAGTAATAGTTTTGTAATAGCTACACCAGCTGCACCAACCCCATTTACAACTACTTTAATATCTTCTTTTTTCTTTCCTGTAATTTTCAATCCATTAATCAAACCGGCCAAAGTTACAATTGCTGTACCATGTTGGTCATCATGAAACACTGGAATATTTAGTTCTTCTTTTAATCTTTCTTCTATTTCAAAACATCTTGGTGCAGAAAAATCTTCTAAATTTATTCCACCAAATGTTGGAGCAATATTTTTAATAGTTGCTATAATTTCTTCTGTGTCTTGAGTATCTAAAATTATTGGGAATGCGTTTACTCATCCAAATTCTTTTAAAAGCGCACATTTTCATTCCATAACAGGAAGTCCTGCTAATCCTCATATATTTCCAAGTCATAACACCGCAGATCCATCCGAGATAACCGCAACTGTATTTCATTTCAAAGTGTAATCATACGCAGCTTCATGGTTTTCTGCGATAACATTACATGGTTCAGCTACTCATGGAGAGTAAGCCAGTGATAAATCATCTTTTGAATTTAATTCCATTTTAACACTTGTTTCTAGTTTTCCTCTATGTTTTTTGTGTAATTTTAAGCTTTCTGCAAAATAATCCATAATTTTCATTATTATTTATAAATTTCTTATCTTTAAAATAATATTTTTTCATATATAAAAGTAAAGAAAAAACATTATTTCTTGTTAAAAATACTCTAGAAACTTAATTTATTCTTAAGAATACAAAAAAACGGACATACTACGTCCGTTTTTATACTAACCCGTAAGCTTTTCTAAGCCTGTACAGATCATCTTTGCTTTTTGCACCCATTCTCCTTCTTCTTTTTTCAGAAGAGCAAAAATCGCTGCTTGTTTGTGATTTTCATCTAACGTTTTGTTAGCAAAAATTTCATTAATCTCACTATGCAGCACCTCTATTTTTTCAGGAATGCATAAATGTAGATCTTCTTTCATTCGCTCTATACACATAAATCTTCTCCAAGATGTAATGTAAAAACTATCCAGATTATAACAAAAAACAAATAAGTGTAAACCTTATTTGTTTCTCTTTTCTACAAATCTTAAATATGACTGATTTTTATAATAATCTGCTTGTATCTTTTTTAATCTCATTTCAGATTCTTCTGACGTTTTTTCCCAATTTGTTTGAGAAGAAATATTTTTTAAATCTTGTAACATTTCAATATTTTCTTGTTTTGTATTCGTATTAATACTTGATTCATATTCTTTAATGCCATTTTCAGTTTTCGGCCAAGTAAGAATCACCAATATCAATAAAAGGGTAAAAACAAAAGGGAATGTATACATTACCACCAGCAACCATTTCGGTCTTTTTTGAGCCGATGGTTTAGTTGGTATTTTCATTTCAATCATTGGTGTTATCTAAAGTATTATTTTTATCTTGAGACTCTTTCATTGTTTCCACAAATGGATTTTTTGTTGATGCCTCTGGGGTATATTGATCATATCCTTTTTTAGGATTTTGTATAACAGGAATTATTTCTTCCTCTTTTTCTTCTTCTACAACTGTTCCTGTTGCTGTCTTATCCACTGGTTGTTCTTCGGTAGTTTCTTCTTTATCTACTGTTTCTTGTGTGTTGTCTTCGTTTGTTTTCTCATTTTCCAAATCTGAAGTTTCTTTATCTAAAATATCATTTAGATCTGTTTCAATATTTTCATCTATCTTATCTTCTTCTTCCTCTTCTACAACTGTTCCTGTAGAAATTTTTCCTGTAGCTGTTTTTTCTTCTGGCTCTATTGGTGTAATTTCTGGCTCAGGGGCTATAAATTTTACTGATTCTTTATATCTTAACTCTTTTAAGCCATATTTTTCTAAGTCAGAATAATATGAATCTAGTCCATCATAAATCGTCATCGTTTTTTCAATAAAGCCATCCATATCTGAAATATCGATTTCGGCTAACATTTCATTTAATTTCTTTTTTTCTGATTTTAGTTTTATTGCGTTTACTTCATTTTCTAACTTTTGTAAAACATCTGATTGAATTGATTTATCAGTTTTTTCATACTTTAAACCTCCTGGAATTGTTTGATTATTTGCTGAATAATAATTATTGATTTCTGTATAAATTCCTTCTACTTCATCAAAAAAAGTTTCTTTGGTAAAATCTAATGAATTTTGAGCGATTTCCATTCTTTTACGAAATGTATCTTGAGAAATTTCAGCAATTTCTTTTTGAAGATTTTTCACTACGAAATATTTATCAATCTCTATGATAAAATCATCTTCTTCAGTTTCTTCATATTTAAAATATTTATTTAAATCTCAATAAATTTCTTCTATTTTTAGGAAAAATTCTTTTTCATTTGAAATATTTTTTAAAATTTCAAATTCTTGTTTTATATATTTTTTAAAATTTACTTGAACAATATATGAGATTTCTTCCTCTAGGTTTTCAAGAATGATTTTTTGTTTTTCTTGAAAATTAAAACTTTCTTTTTCATATTTTGAAATATCTTTTTGAATTTTTTTTGAAAGTTTTCTATATTCATCAAAAAAATCTTTTGGTTCATTAATTTGTTGTAAATCAGAAATTTGTATACGATAAACTTTTTGTTCACTTTGATTTGGTATAATCTCAATTTTTTTCTTTAAATCGAGTATAAATACTTGTTTTAAAGTGTTTTCTTGAGTCAGTTGATTAATTTCTTCTTTTGTTGATTCTATTATTTCTCATTTGTCTGGAGAATTAAGTATTTGTTTTTGTATTTCAGAAATGAAATACTCTGTAAAAACACTATTTTCTTTTTGAAAATTTGCTTGTATAGAAGCAAATCCTAACACAAAAATAAATAAAATTGCTGTTCATTTAATAAAATGCATACGTTTGTTCACGGGAAATATAATAATTTATTTGAATTTTTTCTTAATAACTTCTCTAATAATTTTTTCTGCTATTTGAGTTGTTTCTTCGAGTAAAGGATCTTCCTCTAGTAGTCTCATTTCTTCTTGTTGGATCAATACACAAAAATCTTCTATGTTATTTTTAATCCATTCTTCTGCTTGAAGTTCGATAAATGATTCTGAGTTTGTTAGTTTTTTTGCTCTGGTTTTTGTCATATTTTTAAACGGACGAGAAACCATTTTTTGTAAAAACCCTAAAAGTGTTTGTTCTGGATTTTCAGAATTTTCTGAAATCAAAATCTCAAAAATTTCAGTAATTTTTTTAGATGAAAAATTAATAAGTGATTCAAATATTATTTTCTCATCATAAATATCAAAATCATAAAATTTATTTACTAATGATTCATTTTTTAATAAAAGTTCTGAATACTTTTCAATAAGAGAAATATTTGAATTTTCAAAATAAAGTTCTTGGAATTGAACAAAAGAAGCACGAATACTTAATAATTCAAAATTTTTAAATACTGAATCTATAAATCCATTTCAAAAATTAAAATCCGACAACAACAATTTCATTTCTTTGATGTTGTTGTTTGGTATTTTTAATTTAGTATTATTTATACGACCTTTTTCGCTTTCTAGCGATTCGCTATTTTCCTTTCTGATAGGTACGCTTTCAGCTTTTATATCAGGAGAATTTTTACTTTCAACCTGAGTCGTATTTTGACTTTCTCATAAAGAGCTTTTTTCACTTTCTAGTTTATCAAAAGGATTTACTAGCTGAGTACTTTTTTTACTTTCGACCTGAGTGCTTTTTTTACTTTCATCTCTTTTTAGGAGCTTCTTTATATCTATTTTTTCATATTCCACAAGTGATTCTACATTGATGCAGAAATATCTTGTATTATCATGACCAAGTTGAACGGAAAGAAGTTGTAAATCGTTGAGTTTTTTGATTGATTTAAGTTGTTGTTTTTTCGTCAAAGTAGTATCTTCTTGGACATTTTTTACAGAATTATAAAAATATCCATTTCTCAATTCTCATTTTTTCAAGAAATATGTTCTTTTAGAAAGCAGATCTTTAATAAGAATTGTTTCATTAATTCAAATAGTATGAGCTAATGCTATAGGGTAGCGAATATATGATTCATCCATAAATGGCTCAAGAGAAAGGTTTAAGTCCCACATTTCTTGGTTTTTCGGATAAAAAATTTGATTTATCTTTTCATTATTTATTTTGAAATGAAGCTTTTTTCATTTTCCAAGTTTTGAGAGGATCAGTTCTTGTTCTTCGAGTTTTTTACGAGCTGTATCAAATTTTCATCTTGGTAAAGCTGTGTTATCAAATACACAATCTTTAGAATGATAAAAGAACCCGTCTATTCCTAGCGAGTTATTTTTATGATGATATAATTCTTTATCAATCAGCTCCATTAGCAAAACAGCGGGATTTATACCAAACATTTGGATAAATCTTTTTGGAAGCAGAAGATGTTGAGATATGATTTTGTTTACTTCCATATAAAACTTAGAATAAGTTATTTAAATCAATTATATTTTTTGTTTGTGTAGTTTTTACCACAACTTTCTTTTCTGACTTTATAGATCTGTTATCTATGCGTTTCCCCGCATTTTTTAATTCAAAAACAATGGTTTTATAGTTTTCTATGTATCAATTGTTTTTATAAAAAAGTGCTATTTTAGACAGTCAGCTTATTTTATAGTTTTGTTTAATTTTTTCTTTTATTTCTTCTCAATTTATATCTAATTGTAGAAGAAATTTTTGAAATTTTTTATTTTTTCAGTGGGAGAAATAATTATTTATAGCAAATGAAAGCGGTTTTTCTATAGAAAGACTAGCTCATTCAATATTCACTATTTCTGATTCTCTAGGAACAGAGCTCATTTGAAAATCTAAAGTAATATTTTTATTTTCTCACAGGTTTGTTTGAAAATTTTTACTTTTATTAATTATTTTAATATTTTTTTTCGAAGGAATTTCTCAAAGATGATAATTTAATGCAAAATCTCAACTTATAATCCCTCATAGTAATTCTAATATTTGAAAACAATATTTATCTACTACTTCTGATGCAAATGTATCAGTTTTTTTTAATACATAAATTCAACGAATAGGAGAGTAGAGCATTTTCTCTTTTACAAGATAGTTTTTAATAGCGGAATCTATACCAGAACTAGAAAAAACAAATACATTCTTTTGTGTATGTTTTAATATAAAATCACGAGATTTCTCTAAAATACTCATTCGCATAAATTAGCGATTACTTATATATAAATAATCCTTACATAAAAAATGTACATAAGAATATTTTTAATTCACATAAAATTTGTACATATAAATTTATAAAAAAAAGCAGGATTTTTTCTGGGTAAATTGCCGAGAGTAAAAATCTGCATATATATACAATTCTAGTTATAAGAAGAATTGCATAAATTACAAAATTTTTTAGGTATTTTATGTGAAAAAATAAGACTTAGGTATTTGATATATTTATTTGACTTTTATTATATTAAAGTTATACATAATGATAACTTATCGTGGAGGAGAAAGTTATGACAGAGAAAATTGATTTAACGAAACGAGTTATCGTTCCGAAGGGAGTTTGTATTTATTCAAGTACAAATGATCAAGGGAAAATAACAGGGACTAATCCTGAGTTTTTAACTTATTCGGGGTATGAATATGACGAGCTAAATGGTCAAGACCATAACATTATTCGTCATGAAGATATGCCTCAGAGTTTGTTTTATATTCTGTGGACCGAGTTACAAAAAAGCAGAGAACATGTGCCTACTGAAGTAATAGTATTTGTGAAAAACAAAACAAAGTTCGGCGGTTACTACTGGGTCTTAGCTACTGTAAGTGTTACGAAATATAAACCAAATGGCCAGCCTGCGTTGTATATGTCCAATAGGGTAGGGGTGTATGATGTATCAGATATAAACTGGCTTGAGAATGAGTATAAACAGATTAAACTTTGTGAATCTCGTAAACTTAGTGCTAGAGAAATATCGCAACATAAATGTCTTACTATGGCTACTGAATTGATTCAAGGGGAAAAATATGCTGAAATTATCAAAAAATACAGATAAGTTTAAAAAAATTATTTTTTCGATATTAGTTTTGAGTTTGTTCGTGAATGTAGGGTATTCTGCGTACCAAACTTTTTGGATTACGGCGCTTTTTGATATTATTTTATTAGGACTTTTATTTTCTTATTATTGTTTTAATAAAAAAGAACAGAATGACTTACAAGTTATTCTTAAATCGATTGGAGAAGCTGTGCAGGGGAATTTTCCCCAAAAAATAGGTATTTTAGAATCTACCAAATATACGGAAGTTGCTGGTGGGGTGAATAATCTTATTTATGGGGCTCAATATTTTACAAAAGAGATCAGTCAATCGGCTTTTGCTTTATCGACAGGTAACTTTAGTAGAACAATTGGGGTTAATACATTAAATTCTGCATATAGACCGGCAGCAAGTTTGGTTGAAAAAGCTTTTGATGTTATGAAAAAAAGCCTAAAAGAAGCTGAAGTAGCAGAAAAAAAAGCTATTCTTGCTAAAACCGATCCAAGAAACAATCTGCTTAATGAAAATCTTCCAACTATAAAGGAAGCTCAAGTTAATGCAGAAAATATTTTCGAGATATCAATGAGTTTGTCAGCTTCAAGTGAGCAGACGAATACTCATGTAAAAGATATACTTGCATATTTGAATTTTTCAAACAATGCAATTGAAGATATGAGTGAAGAATTTTTGTCTCTTGAAAAGTCTATTGAACAAGTTTCACAGTTATCAAAAACGATTGAGGAAATTGCAGCTCAAACTAATTTACTTGCACTTAATGCGGCTATTGAAGCAGCACGAGCAGGAGAATTTGGTAGAGGATTTTCTGTCGTTGCCGATGAAGTACGTGTACTTTCTCAAAGAACACAAAATCAAGTAGGGAGTATTAATGAGGTAGTTCAAAATATTATCGACCAGACTTCGATTATTAGTGCAATGTTTGAGGGGATTAGTTCAGAGTCAGCTGAGTCAAAAGATAAACTTGATGAGGTTTCTGGTAGTCTTGGGCGAGTATTACAACAAGTAGAAACAGTCTCAGTAGCGAGTCAGTCTTTACAATTAACATCAGGAAACGTTCATAGTTTAATGATGGATTTATCTGTCTTGAATGGAGTATATCGTTCATGTGCTTATGGTGTAAGAATTGATATAGCATTAGATTCGCCATACTTGATCAAGTATGATGAGCCTATTTCACAATTTAACAAATATATAGAAAAGGGGGAACTGCCAAGTTTAGACTTAGTAGAAAGTTTCCAATTAGTGTCTTAATAAAAAAAGGAGCAAAAAAAAGGATAAAATAAAAGAAAGAGAGCGATGTATGCTCTCTCTTTTTTTTATCCTTTTTTCTCTTAATTAAAGAGTTCTATTTACATTCTCATGTTGTATAGCCATCAATAGGGCTTGTTGAACATGCTGAACAAGCATTTGAATAGTTTTTGTTATCGTCTCCACAAACAGGAGAGTAATCCATAGTACAGATTTCAGCTGTTTTTTCTTCTTCTGAACAAAGAATAAGTTCTTGTAATGGTTCTGTTGGTTTTGTTTCAACTACATTATTTTCAGAGTTTGAACACCCTGCGATAAATATTAATGAAACGATAAGAATAGTCACTTTTAGTATAGTATTTTTCATATATTCGTTATTAAGAATAAGTATGTATATTTTAAGATTTTATAAGAATAAATCAAGAATAACAGTTTATATTATTGATTATGTTCAGCTTTTGTTTCCATATATAATTCTTCTACTTTTTCTCTTGCCCAAGGGGTCTTTCTTAAAAAGTTTAAGCTAGACTTTTTTGTTGGATTAATAGCAAAGCAATTGATTTTAATTCTATAGCTTAATTCCTCAAATCCATATTCATCAACAAGAAAATCTAACATCATTGCAAGAGTGACTCAGTGAAGGGGGTTGTTTGCTTGAGGGATTTTATCCTCAGGTTTTGGTGAGATTACTTTCATAAAAAGAGTGTTATTTTATAGATTAATTTGATTATATTCGGAAAAAAAGTAAGTCAAACTTAGAAAAAGATGAACAAGATTGAAAAAAATAAAAAAATCACAGCATAGCTGTGATTTTTTTATTTTTCATGATTCTTTTTTTCAAGCACAGTTCTTACATATAGTCCTTGAACTTGCAAACGAGCCCATTCTGTTTTTCTTAAAAATTTCAAACTTGAAGCAATTGTTGGGTTTGTTCTGAAGCAATTAACTTTGATTCTTTCATCAAGACCTTCAAATCAATATTCTTCTACCAATGTTTCTAAAACGGTTTTCAGACTTACTCAATGAAGTACTTTGTCGTTCCTATTGTTTTCACTCATGTTATTTTGGTTAAATATTAGCCTTATCATACATTTTTTATCTTAAAACACAACAGTAAGATATGTTGTTATTATGTTGTAATGAAAATGAGTAATGTTTATTACTGATTAAGTTGAATCTCATGATTTTGAATATTTATAAGTTTCTCAATATAATTCTTTGCCAATTTTTTGTATACAATTATTTAAAATATCAAATTATGCATAAATAAAATGCTATAGGGCTTATTATAGATCATCAAAATAGATATAGGTTTTCACTACTTAGTAGTTCTGTGTAAGAATTTTTTCTATTTCTATAATTGTTAATTAGCATTCCTGTGCAGATTATAAAAAAGGCTAGTATTATGATTAAATAAGTCGTTTTTTCTCTTTCTTCTATTGTGGTTTTGTATGAAAAATGATAGCTGATTGATGTAATTACTCATAATAATGAAGCAGTTATCGTCCATAGAGACAATTGATAATTAAGAATTAGGTTTTTTGTATTTGCTTCATGTCTTATGTTTTGATTTGAAGAAGATCATAAGCTTTTGAGGTACGTTAATTCTTGTTTACTTAATTCTTCTACTCAGAGGTTTTTTTTCGAGTCTTCCACTAATTCTTCAAATGTTAATCAGTTTTCTTGGTGGAGCTCTTTTTTTTCTGATTTTATCATGATTTGCAGTATAATGATAGCAAATACTGAGAGTCATATGATTACAAGCTCATGTTCAGAAAAAAAGTTTTGAATTAATTCTAAAGACATAATAGTTTTGTTAATTTATATATGCTTATATTAAAACATATATTTTAAAAGGAATCAATTTTATTGTATTGAAAAAAATAACTTATAACTAAGTTGTTAGTGATTAGAGAGATTTGTCACAGTAGGAAATACAGATAAAAAAGGTTTATCCTTTTTTGTCTGATTCATTTGTGAAAGAGTTGACGTTGGAGTTGTATGAAATGTGTGAAAAGAACATAGAATTTGGTATATGTTAAAAAGTTTTTCACAAGGAAATTTATAATGGGTTGAAAATGGGAGTTATTCAGTGTATATTATTGTTAATTTTAATTATTATTAATACTTTTTATGTTATGCGATTAAAAAAAGATGATTTAACATTTGTGCTAGATTGAATTAAGCGCTACGGAGATAGTAATTTATTCCCTCGTCCATTTGAGTTAGATTTTATTGATATTAATGAGGTAAAGGTTGACTTAAATAAATGGAATCCTGTATGAGATTTAAGGTACTTAGTTCCTAAGAATAATTCTTCATTTAGGACGGCGAGTTTATTGGATCCGACAGATATTTTACTATATAATACTTTTCTTTTTAGTTTAATTAAAAATAATGTTGAAATATATAATAAAAATTACGTATATTCGGATATCTTTAAAGTTGATGATGAGAAAGCTCAGTATATAAATCAGAACTATAAATGATTTATGGAAGAAACGTTGTCGTTAGGTGGGTGGTGTTGATTTATTCTATCTACGGATATTGCTGATTTTTCCCGAGAATATATATGCATGATATTGAAAGAGCATTTTATTCTATGTTTTGAGCTAATGAGCAAAATATAATCTCTAAATTTCTTAGAGTAAGGAATGTTAATGAATCTATTTCTGTATTGCCAGTAGGTCCTACTGCTTCATGAATTGTCTCAAATCTTGTTTTACAGGACGTGGATAATTATTTAAAGAGTAAGTGAATAAAATTTATTAGATATGTTGATGATTATCGTTTTTTTGCTGACACAGAAAACGAAGCCTATGAAATACTATATTTATATTCAGACTATTTACATTCTAGATATAATTTAACTCTTCAAGGTAATAAAACAAAAATATATTCATTTAAAGACTATAATAATTTGTGTAAAAATAATTTCGAAACCCTTCAGGATTCTGAAATTTATGATATTTTGCACGAAATTAATGATATTGAATTTCAAAAAAAATTAGATTTAGCTGAGTCATATGAAGAGCTAGATGATATTATTGAAAAGGAAATTTCAAAAGGAGATCAAGAAAAAATCCTTCATGCTATAAATACAGAGCTTGTTTCAGAAATAGAAAAAAATCATATTAATGTCAAAAAAATTAAAAAAATACTAAACATATGATATAGGTATAATATTATGTGACTCCACAATATATTATTTGATCACAAAATATTAAGGAAAGTATACGTTATAATACCACAAATTTTGAAATATACGAATATAGTTAAGTCAAAAATTCATAGTGAAGATTTCTTGAAAATTAAATCTATATTATTTGATTTATTAGATAATAAGGAGTTTCATTTAAATAAGATTACTTATTATAAGGTCTGGATACTAGATTTTCTCGAAAAAATTTCTGATCATTTAGGAGAGGAGGATAAAAACATGTTAATTAGGTTATATGATAAAGAAAATGATATTTTGGTAAAAAGGTATATTATATTGATTTTATGAAATTTAAAGGTTGATTTTTGGTTTAGAGAGAAGAAAAAATATTATCTACAACTTTCTGAATGGGAGAGAAGGGCGTTTGTATATAGTTTTTGAAAATGTAATTTTTCAATTGATGAAAGGAGAGCATTTGATAAAAATGTAAAAGATACACTGTGAATATATGATTATTTTAGAAAAGATTTTTTATTACTATGAAAACAATAATATATTACAGAAAATCAACTGATAGGGATGATAAGCAGGCGAATAGTTTGGAGTATTAATTGAATAATTGTGAAAATTAATCCTTGTAAAACAAAAAAGAGGGCTGAACTTTTTATAGACAGCAAAAAAGACCTTCAAATAGAGGAAAGTCCACTATTTAAAAGTCTTAAATATTTAAATTTTTCATATGGTACTCTTGAAGGGTTTGATGTTAGAACTTATAAGGAGTATTTGAAAAAAATAAATTTACGAATGCTTATAGAATTAAATAATCAATCATAAAATAAAAAAAGTCTGAAAATTAATGTTGAGTTAATATCATTTCAGTATACTGTATGTAATTTTAATTGTATAAGTAGCAAAAACTGATGGAAGATACGCATTATTTAGAATTTATAGATGAAAAATTTAAATTTTTTCCTTCATGCTATGTCTTTCAAAAAAAAGCAACTATTGATTTAAAAAAATTTTTTACAGGATTAATCTTAGATTGACTTATTTGTTATGACTATTCCTCTTGAAAGAAAAAAGTAAAAAATAAGAAAAACATTAAAAGTCATGTTGTGAATATTCAATGAGAAGAAATAAAATTTATTTATGAGTTTTTTAAATATGATAGTTTCCCTTATTTTGTTAGTAGATTAGATTCAAATTTTTTATGAGAATATAAAGAACAAGATCATTGATATTTATTGATAATTGAAATTTGAGAGTTTATTTTTATTCAAAAAACATGATGAATTAGACAGATATCGCCTACTATTAAAAAAACATTTAATCTGATTAATTTAAATAGTACTTATAGGGATAGGTTAATTTATTGATATGATAAATTAGAAAAGTTGAAAATTCATAATGTAAACAGTAATACTAATGAAATTGATATTATAGAAATAGAGGCAGAAGATTTAACTAAAGTGGTTTCTTCATGAGAATATGCTAATTTTTTTGCAAGAAATATTAAGGCAGGGAATTCAACTAATAAAAAAACGTTGACTATTAACGCGGGTACATCTAGATTACAATTTGCCAATCAGGAAATTGAGGCTAATTTAACTTCTTTAATAGGTTTTTATGTGATGCATAAAATAATTCTAGATAAAGCTATTGAGGCTACTGAATTATTGGAAAATAAAATTATTAAATTTAATGATAATTTAGCAAAAAATACTGATAAATTACCTATGCAATCACCAAAATATTTGAGTTTTATGTTATCTGAAATTGAGCAAGAATTTATTGAAGAAGATAACTTTTTTGATATTCAAAATATTTTAGATAAATTTAAATGATTTCATTTATTAAAGAAAAGTTGAGAAGATATTATAACAGATGATATTGAAGTAGGTAAATATATAAATTTATGAGAAGGTTATATTGTAGATGATTATATGGTAAAAATATCATATACTTCAACTGATGAAATTTACAGAGAATTATTCCGCGTGATACAAGATAAGCAATTATTTAAACTATCTTATGATTTGGATAAAATATCTTATATAAATGGATCATTTTATGAAAATAGAAATTATGAAATCCCTTATATTGATGTGATTTTAAACTCGATTTACTCATTTATTCCTTCTTCAGTAACTAGTGAAAAATGATTATACTCAGAATATGTAGTTGGTTCTAATAGTAATTGGTCAGTTAATAGTATTTTTTATCATGTTGAGGATATATTAAAAAATGATAGTGATATTAAATATTTATTTTGCGGAGATATGTGAAAAGAAATAGCTGATCATATCTCATTTAGTTCTGATACAATTACTTTCATACATTGAAAAGCAACAGGTAGAAATAGGTCAACTAAGTCAGTATCTGATTTTTCTGACTTAATTGGACAAGTTATAAAAAATATGTGATTTTTACCTTTAGATAAGGATGTGACAAAAGAGGAAATTATAAAGTTAGCATCTGCGAGTTTGAGTCCTGCAATTACTAAATGAAAACCAATATGAGTATCTTCTGATAAAAATGTAACTAAAAAATCATTAATAAAATGAAATGAAGTAGATTTTGAAAATTTCCTTGATAATTTTTTGAATGGCCAACAATTTTTTAAGAAAAGAGTTGTTTTGGCAGTAGATTTTTTTGATAAAAATTTTATAGAAAATAGATTGAATAAATATAAAGTAGATCCTTGATCGTTAGATTTTTTAGATATTCAATTTATTAATACACTATGAATGTTAGAATCTATGTGTAAAAGAAGATGAACTATATTTGAGATATGGTGCAAATAATAACTATATTAATAATGTAATGAAGAAGATAGGATAAAGATTTAGAGTTCTTTTTCTATTTTATTATAAAACATATTTAAAGGTAATCAATTTAAATTAATTTCATAATGGCTTTAAATAGAGTATAATACATGTATATATTGTATAAATAAATTGTACTAAATATGGATATCAGAAAAATATCTTTACATCTTTCGGGTAAGGTATCACCATATGAGAAATATTCTAGATTAGAATTTTTTGATTATTTGGAGGATATTTTTGGTTACAATTTGGATAAATTAGATTTTTATTGGAAGCAAGCAAAAGAATTTGAAGAAGAGTTTTATTATTTAGTATTTGATAAACTATATAGTAAATCAAAAAAAAACGAATGAGAAAAAGTAAAATTAGAAAAATTATTATTGGAATTAGATTTGCCTAGTGATATTTATAGCGCGAAAGAATGATTTAATTATAAAGTACTTAAAAAAGAATTTGATGAGATAATTACAAAAAAAACTAGTCAAGATACTTGAGAATCACAATTAAAATGAAAACAATTTGAAGTTTTTCTGCAAAAATTATTTAATGAGATTGAATGATTAGAAATAAGCAAAATAAAGGTTGTTGAAGATGAACAAATTGATTTGGTGATTAAGAATAATATTAATAAGCCATTTTGGTTAAATCTTAAAAGTCCAGTTATTATTTGAGAAGCTAAAAATCGGTCTAAAAAGACTAATACAGAGGTTATTAATACATTAAGAGGGAAAAGTGTATGACATACTAATTTATCAAAAATAGGCATTGTAATTGCTATGAATTGATTTACGAAAGCAGTTGATTCAAATCTATTAAGAGATTGAGCATCTGAAAGGGTTATAGTGGCTATTACTTGAGATGATATAAATAATTTACTAGTTACTGAATCTAACCCGATTGAATGGTTAGAGTGATTGATTATGAAAAGTTTTGTTTAACTAAAAAGGCCATTAAGGGTCTTTTTAATTTGTCATAAGATTAACTATCTTATATAATATGATTAATATGGATTTTAATATAAAATAAATGCAACTATCACAAAAACTAAAAACAATAGAAAATCTTTTATTGTGGAATAAGGCAAAAGAATTTTCATATTTTAAAAGAGTTAATTTAATTGGAGAAGACAAAGTATCATATAAGTATTATTCTGTTATAAAACAAAAATATGTTTGATTTGATGTTCTAGATGGAGTAGAAATTTATAATCAATTATGATATGGCTTTACTTTAAAAAATATATTTTATCAATTTTTTAAAGTAAATTTATATAAAAAATCTTTTATGAATGAATCTAGATGGGGGGAGATTAATAATAGAGATACTGTATTAGCTATATTTAATGTGTCTGATTCAAAAATATTTATAAACTCTTTATTAGATTTTATAGATTCTGAAAAAGAAAATTTAACAATATTGAAAAAAAATGAACAAGAAAAAGAAGTTAGAAATGAGATTGATAAGTTAAAAGGGAAGTTTGAGATGCTCAAACTCCCTTTAACGTTCAATCTTTCTAATTTCTTGTCTTCATATGTTCAATATTATAAAACGTTAAAATCTTTAGAGCGGCAGTATAAAATTTTAGATATTCAAATTTATCAATGAAAAATAACTTTTGTATTATCTGAAAATATATCTAACAAAAAAGAAGTTATATTTAAGGAGAATGAATTATTTATAGATTCGCAAAAAGTGTTTTTCCAAAGAAAAAATACAATGATTTTTGAAATGATAAAACTTATATTTTTATATTTACAGGAAAATGAAACTAATAAAGTTCAGTTTTTTGAATTAGAAGAATTTTATCAGAATAATAAAAACTTGTACCCTCAAATCTCAGCCGTGAAGTTTAATTATGACTATTTACGTAAATCTATTGAAACAAAAACGAAGGAAATCGAAAGAAAACATCACTTAGATAAAAATTTTCTCGGAATTGATATATCTTGAATTAGATGCCAATACTTAGAACCGGAAAACAAGTAAAATTCCGTTATTTCCGTTATATTTTCCCATAAAATATGTAATCTCGCTTTTGACAGTTTATCTGTCTGAGTGAGATTTTTTTCTTGCAAAAATTCAATCGATTGAATTTAGTCCCACACATTAATGTGGGAGCAGTTAACTTAAAACAGTACTATTTTTATATCAGTACTCGCGAGTCATTATTTAATTAATAATGAAAAATTTTAATATTGAGAATAGAGTCCACCATTTTGGATTAGACCATTTAGAAGTTTTTTGAACTTTCAAAAATGAAGAGGTATTTGATGCATTAGATTTTGATAACTCTAATTATTCTGAATTAGATGAATACAAAATTACTAAAAATGAAGTTCCGAAATATAAGTATAAAATTATTTTCACTAAAGGAGAGTATAGTTTATTTGCTTATTATAAATGAATTCCTAAAAGTGAAAAACAACCAGTAGGAACAAGGGATTATATAACTGTATATTCTACAGCTTTTAAGTTATTAGAATATGAAGAAATACTATGATTTTTAGAGTGGCATATGAATTTGAAGCACTGTAGGAGGTTTGATATTTGTATGGACTTGAAAATTGAAATAGACGAGCTTTTAAGTGATTATTTTGATAGTTATAAAACCGGGAGAGATTATAGGAAGTCGTGAAAGACAGAAACGAGATATTATTGAGAAATGATGAACTCGAAGAATAAGAGACAACTTATAAGGGTCTATAATAAAATAACTGATATTTTGGTGAAAAAGAAAATTGCTTTATATCAAGACTATTTAGTTGAGGATAATATTACTAGAATTGAACTTGAAATTAGACCAGAATTAGCAAAAGTAAGAAATTATAGAGATGTTTTTGACAATGCATTACTTATAGGAATATTTAAAAATTATTTATATAAATATTCAAAAGTTTTTGAACAAATACAAGGCGAAAGAATTACCTTATTTAATGCTAAAAAAATAAAGCTAAATGCAGAAGATTATCAAAGTCTCTATTATAAGACACAAAAAAAAGCCATGTTTGTGGCTTATGCTAGAACAGCTTATAATCTTTGATTCTGCCCAGTCAGGGTATTGATAGCAGAAGGATATATTCAAGAGAAAACTAAAGACCTTTTATGAGTAAGAATATTAGAGGATATTATCAGAAAAGAAATAGATGCGAGGATTCAGGCAAGAGAAAATGATTATATCAAAAATAATATTGATGAAATACTTGGTAACTATTACAAGTATGGAAAATTGTAAATTAGATTTTGAAAAATATAAGGAAAGGCTTGAAAAAGTCTTTCCAACTTATACAGAAGAAGAGTTAAGAGAGTATTTTATTTATTATGTAGGATATTTGGAGTTGTTGATTTAAAAAAATATGAATAATAACGAAATATAAGATTTCGCATTGATTAAATGTTAAAAATGAGTTTTTAACAAAATCATTCAAATTTGTTGTATAAGTGTATAAAAAAACTTTGACTAACGTAAAAAATACATAATAATTAAAAGTGTTATTAGTAACCACGAAAAGAAATGAGGGGAAAAGATTTAGATAATAGGGTGTTGAATTATTTAGAATTACTTATAAAGGCAAATAATAAGATATCTGTTAGGTCTATAGCTAAATGATTATGAAAAATAAATTCTATCAGGTCTATACAGCTGTCATTAACTAGGCTGGAGAAAGCTTGATTAATACTCAAAACACATGAGTGAAAAATAGAATTAATTCAAGATGATTTTAGTATTAAAGAGAAAGTGAAAATAAAAATAAAAACACAAAATATACCTCTTATTGGTTCAATTGCTTGTGGTTGACCTACATTAGCAGAAGAAAATATAGAGAGTTATATGTCTATATCTCAAGATTTTTTAAAAGATAGAAAAGAATATTTTTTATTAAGAACTACTTGAGATAGTATGGATAAAAAGTGAATAAATCCTTGAGATGTAGTATTAATTAGACAAGAAAACACTGCTAAAAATTGAGATATAGTTGTAGCTTTGATTGATGATAGTGCCACATTAAAAGAGATTAAAATGGAATATTGAATTGTAAAATTAATTCCTCATTCTACAAATCCTGATAATAGGGTAATTGTAGTTACGGAAGATTTAATTATTCAATGAATATATGAAAGAAACTTAGGTCAATTTTAATTAATAAAAAAATTATCATGAGTACATTTTTGATAAGTTACGATTTATGATGACCAGAAAATTCATCAGATTATAAAAAAGTTTCTGATTATATAAAATCTTTATGAGCATGGGCTAAACCATTAGAATCATTTTATTTTGTTATATCTTCAAAAACTACGGCAGAAATAAGGGATGAATTTATAAAGATTACAGATAAAAATGATAAGGTAGTGGTAATGGACGTTGATTGAGATGACTGGGCTACTTTTAATATTTCAGAAGGAGTTGCAGGTTGGATGCAAGATAATATTTAATTAAAAATCAGTATTATGAGTAATGAATATGATTGAGAATACGAAAAATTAAAAAAGGAACTAGATAAAATCAGATTAGATTATAATAGAGCTAAGAGATTATTATGAAATGTTGAAATTTTTTGAATTTGAGAATTTGCTAATAAGTATAAGGATTGGCAAAAATTACTTGAAGATGAAGAATCATGAGTTGATGCCGTTCTAAATCAAATGACAGAATCAAAAGATGAGATTATTAGGCAAGAGTGAATATCAAAGAAGCTAGTAGATGAAATTAAAGATAATCTCATATCTGTTAAGGAAAATATTAGTGATATGCAAACATCTTATGAAAAGTTTTTGCAAATACAATGAAAAATAGAATGAGCAGACTCAAATATTTCGAATTTATTAGATAATTCGAAACAACTTAAAAATGATATTGATAAAGTCAAAGAACAATCTGAATTTATACTTAATAACATTAAAGAACTATTTTCAACAGCACAAGAGCAAATTAAAAATATGCAGGAAGCATACCAACGTTTTTTAGAAATTAGATGAAAAATAGAAGATGAAAAAACAGGTTTATCAGCAATTTTTGATAATGTAAATACTTTATATAAAAAATCACAATGATTATACAGTGAATTACAAGGTTTTAGGGATGAAGGAAATAAATTATTAGAAAATATTAAAGATAATAAGAATAAATCTGATTCTATTAGGTCTAGAATTTCTGATGTTTTTGATGAATCAAAAAAAATTAGTGATGCAAAAATTGAAGAAATTAAAAAAGTTGCTTCATTAATTACTGATACTTGATTTGCAAATTCTTTTCATAAACAAGCAAAAAAATTAGATAAATCAAGGATGTTTTGGGGGGTTGTGATAATTTGAACAACGTTTTGATTGGTGTATGTTTTGTTTTGGTTGTTTGTGTTTCAGGATTATAAAACGTGAGAGAAAATGCTATTAGATTTAAATATATCAGCAGTCTTTTATAGATTAAGTCTTACATCACCATTTCTATTTTTAATATGATTTGCAGTTAATCAATATTGAAGAGATACAAAATTAAATGACAAATATGAATTCAAAGCAGCAACTGCTAGTGCTATTTCACATCATATTGACTTTTTAAAAAAAGAGTTTCCGAAAAGTAATGATATTATTCTTGATTTTGCAAAAGATACATTTTCAAAAATATATAAAGAACCATATAAAGATGATGTTGATATTAAGAAAATAGAAGATTTAAAAAAGCAAATTGAGGAAATAAAAAATAATAATAAGAACGATGATAAAATAATGAATATTGATAAAATTCTTAAATCTTCTAAAGAATTAAAGGAATTATTTCCTGATAATGATAACTTAAAGGAATTATTAAGTATATTAAATTCTATAATTAAATAATGAAAACAATAATTTACTACCGTAAATCAACTGATAGAGATGATAAACAAGCAAATTCGTTAGAACACCAACTAGCGAATTGTTTGAAGGTGGTTGAAAAATATAATCTTGAAGTAGTTAAACAAATAGGGGAAAGTAAAAGTGCAAAAACTGAATTTACGAGACCTTGATTTAATGAACTGATAGAATTATGTAAAAAATGAACGGTAGATTATATTGTTATTGATGAGCCAAAAAGACTATCAAGAAATAATATAGATACTTCAAGAATTATTGATTTATTAGATAAAAAATTAATCAAAGGGATTTTGTGAAGTTCGAGAGAATATAGAGCTGATAATTCAAGAGATAAATTTCTATTACAATTGGATTTGTCATTATCTAAAATGGATAATGAAGACAGAAGTAAAGATGTAAAAGATAAAATGGAAAGTTGTATTAATAATACAAAGAGATTTTTATGAAAAGCCCCTTTTGGTTATAAGAATGTTACGATTAAAAAATGACATAAAGAAATTCATATAGATAAAAAACAAGCAAAAATAGTTGCTGAAATTTTTGATTTAAGGATTCAAAACAAAGCATTCACTACCATTGCTAATATTATCAGAGAAAAGCACGGAGAATATATTTGAATGAGTATTAGAAGTAGTAGAATACAAGATGTAGTGAATAAAAAATTCTATTATTGAACATTTACTTGGAATTGAAAAGAAATTGAATGAAGTCATAAACCAATTATTACAAAAGAGGTATATGATAAAGCACAAAGTGTTGGAAAATGAATATATCAAAATATCGCAACATTAGAAAAGCTACCTAGAAAGCATAAAGCATTTCATTTTAAATGATTCATTAAGGATGAGTCATGAATCTTGTTGAGTTCATATGTGCAAAAATGACATACTTACTATATGACTCAACCACGTAGTACTCATAAGGTGAATATTAATGAACAAAAGATATTTTTGAAATTTGGAGATTTAATAAAAGACCTTGATTATAAAAATAAAGATTTGTTAGATATTCAAAAAGATATGGTTTTAGAATTATTATCTAAAGATGAAGCAAATACCAAAAATGATATTGAGATATATAAAAAAGATATTCAAAAACTAGAAAAGAAACAAGAGGATTTAGTTGATATGAAATTAGATTGAAAAGTAAATGAAGAGATATACTTAAGAAAAAATAATCAATATTCAGAGGAAATCACGAGAATAAAAGAGAGGATGTCTCAATGAAAAAATGATAATTTTGAAGAGAAGACCCTAAAATTGTTCGAACTCTTAGAAAATCATTATACAAGCTATAAAAGTGTAAATGATGAACAAAAAGCAGAGTTAATTAAAAAGTACTTGTTCGAACTTTTTATAGACCATAAAAAAGACCTTCAAATAGAGGAAAGTCCACTATTTAAAAGTCTTAAATATTTACATTTTCATTATGGTACACCCGGCAGGGATCGAACCCACGCTAACCAAGGTCCGCGGCCTTGTGCTCTTCCACTGAGCTACGGGTGCACAATGTGTACTAGTATTGTATGTAATTTTTTGAATAATCAAGTGAAAAAACGATTAAACTTATTTTCATAAGAAAAAATAAAATAAAAAGAATATTTTTTGATTTTTTAAATCGAAATGATACAATGCAAATAATCTATAGGATAGGAAGATATATTTCCATAATGGAGATTTTTCTTATTTGAAAAGAGGTGAGATGTTTTTCTTTATTGAAGTATGTTGATTACTGAGGTATTTGATTAATAAAATGAAAGGAGTTTTCATGAATACAGAAGAAAAAAAACAAGCTCCTCGTGAGCAAGGTTCGCGTCCAGCTAAGGTGGCTCCGGTTAAAAAGGATGATTCAAATGAGGCGAAAGTTTCATCTTGGGTTAAGGATATTTCTGGAGGTGGTCGTGATATGTATTTATAAAAAATAAAAGCGTTGCATGTTGCAGCGCTTTTTTATTGTTAAAATTAATTATGTTTAGTAATTTTTATTGCCTTTTTTTTAGCATCTGTATAATGATACTCAAAGTTTATATTTCCTGAAAATCTTCACTTGTTTTGAAAAAAAAGAGGGAGGGATATGGATATTTAATGAAAATAAAATGCAAGAAAAAATAAGTATAAAGAAAAATATAATTAAATTTGATTCAGAAACAATGAATCAGGATATAGGGTCGATCCTGGTGCAAAGGTTTGAAGATCCTTCAGAATTAAACATGACAATTGATGATTTACATGATCCTTTTGCGTTAAAGGATATGTGAAAAGCCGTGGAAAGATTGCTTCAGGCAAAAGAAAATGATGAAAAAGTAATGATTTTTGGTGATTATGATGTTGATGGAGTAACGAGTACGTCTATTTTGATGCATTTTTTCAAAAAAATATGAATAAAGGCAAGTTATCGCCTCCCTCATAGAGTGAATGATGGATATGGTTTAAAGGATTATTTTGTTGATGAATGTGCTGAATTAGGGGTAAGTTTGATTATCACGGTTGATTGTTGAACTCGTGATATAGATGTAATTAAACATGCTAAAAAATTAGGAGTTGATATCATTGTAACTGATCATCATGCGGTTCCTGATGTGATTCCAGAAGAAGCGGTGGCAATTGTAAACCCAAAAAGACCAGATTGTGAATACCCGTTTAAATGATTAGCCGGAGCTGGAGTTGCTTTTAAAGTAATGTGTGCGGTGGCAAGTGAGGTATTTGATTTTGAAAAATATCAAGCATATGTTCAAGATTCGATAGATATATGTGCAATCTGAACAGTGGCTGATTGTATGACACTTACTGGGGAAAATAGGTTAATTGTTGTGGAATGATTAAAACAAATTAGAAATTCTCGTAGTAAATGAATTAGGGCATTAATTGAAGATAAAATTAACACAGATCTAGATGCAGATGTTTTTGGGTTTGTTATTTGACCGAGGCTGAATGCTGCAGGGAGAATGGATAGTCCATACAAAGCGGTAAATTTAATTTTAAACAATTGAGAAACTTTAGCAAAGACATTACATGAGATTGAAATGTTAAATGACCAAAGAAAATTTCAAACAAAACAATTTGTAGAAGAAGCTCTACAAAAGGTAAATCCAAGAGATAATCTATTATTTTATTATTCTCCAGCGATTGAACATGGAATTATTGGTATTGTTGCGTGAAGATTAACTGAGCAATTTTATAGACCATCAATTGTATTAAAAGATGAAGGTGATAAATTAGTTGCGAGTTGTCGTGCTCCAGAGTATTTTTCAATAATTGATATTTTAGAAAAATATAAAGATTATTTTATTGCATTTGGGGGGCATAAACAAGCTGCAGGATTTTCAATAAAGCGTGAAAAATTTGGTGAATTTAAGACTAAAGTATTAGCAGAGTTAAATGCTATTGATTTCAGAAGACATAAAAAAGAATTACATGTTGATAAGGTCGTAAATTTAAATGAATTAGGTTTTGGTTTTTTATATAAAATGAATAAATTCAAACCTTATGGTATAGGGAATAAAAAGCCACTCTTGATGGTTGAAGATTTAGATTTTGAATCAGTTTCTATTCTTTGAAAAAATTCTCGTGATCATATTCAATTTAAAACGCCTCATGGGTATAAGATTTATTGATTTGGTTTTGGTCAATACTTGGATGATATAAAAAAAGCGAATAAGATTGATGTTATTTTTGATATTTCTGAAGATAATTGGATGTGAAAAAAGAATATCTTATTAAAAGTAGAGGATATTGTTTTATATTAATACTTTGAAAAATATTATGAAAGAAAAAATTATTATAGTGGATAAGGAGGATGAAATTGTATGATATAAAGAAAGAGGTACTCTTGAAAAAGAAGATATATATAGGGTGTCAGCCTTGTGGATCGAGAATAGTAAGGGGGAGATATTGTTAACTCAGCGTAGTTTTTCTAAACGAAATAATCCTGGGCAATGGCAATGTGCTGTTGCGGGAACTGTGGATAAATGAGAAGATTATGATGATAATATTTATAAGGAGACAGAAGAAGAAATATGAGTGATTTGAGAAAAATTAAAAAAGCTGAAAAAAGAATATTGTGAACAAAATTGAGGCAAATATAGATTTTTTTGTCAACGGTATTACTTGTTGATTGATAGGGGAATAGAGAAATTCACTATTCAGGAAGAGGAGGTTGAAAAAATTAAATGGTTTAAGAAAATAGATTTAATTGAAAAAATATATAAAAATCCAAATGATTTTTCTGAAAATATATTAGAGATGATGAAATACTTTGAGGATATAAAATAAAAAAACACGAAAAATTTCGTGTTTTTTTATTTGTTTTAAATTTGCATAAAAAACAAAAATAATTATACATACACTGATGTATGTATAATTATTAGCAAAAAATGAGAAAAACGAAAGAAGAGCACGAAGCAATGAAAAAACTACTCTTGGAAGTAGCTTGATATTTATTCGAAAAAGACGGTTATTATCACACTTCTTTGGAAAAAATTGCAAGTTCAGCAGGTGCGACAAGAGGAGCGATTTATCGGAATTTTTCATGAAAATTAGACCTTTTAGAGAAACTTTTAGAGGAAAATCATAAAAAATATTCAGTGTGATTAGAATTAGATTTTTATAAAACTATGTCAGCCAGACAAAAATTAGAAAATATTTTTGATATATATTTCTGACTTTTAGCAAATGACGAAAGTTTTAGGCAAGTTGAAAGATTTCGCTATTTTGAAAAATTTATATGAAACGAAAAGCAAAAAATGGAATATTTTTCTAAAAATGATACAGAAGACTTTGAAGATTATGTAGAAGAAATTTATAAGCAATGAATTTTAACGCTTGAGTTTAAAAATACATTTTTACCAAAAATATTCGCTCAAACATTTGTCAGCTTCTTTTTATGAATTCAAATGACATTTTTAAATCAAAATGATTGGGAGAATGCTCAAAAATCTGCGCGTGATAGATTAGAGGTATTCTTAAATTGAGTTTTGTAAAAAAAGGAAAAACCCCTAGAATATAATATTCTGGGGGTTTTAGTTTACAATAGTCATGTTTATACTGCTTTTTGTGGATTTTTCCATAAAATAAACGGCGAATCCATTACGATGATATTGAAATCATCAAACACTGGCTTGTTTTCTGTGCTTTTTGTTGCATAGTAGCCAAGAATTAATGAACGCTTGTTTATCCGTTTAATTTTTGTTTCTTCTGAAATAAATGGGTTGAGAATCACTCGATTATGGTGTTTCATGAGACAAAGTGTCAAGATATTCCATAGAACGTCTCCCAAGCCAAGAAGAAATTTTTTTCCAAAAATTACTAGTTTCATAACAGTCTCCTTTTTATTGTAGAACTATATTATAGTTAAAATATACTTTAGTCAAATAATTGTTTTGTTGCACAAATAATGATTTTATGATAAAATATAAAAGTCATAGTTTAAATAAAAAAATGGAGGGAATTATGGCACAAAAAATTAAAATTGGATATAAAAAGCAGTTGTACACTGAAAATGGTATGGCTGTTCGTTACAATGGTCAAGAAGTTTACCAATGTGATGATCCAAATATGTGGAAAAATGGAAGTGGTCAGTATATTTCAGACCTGAAAGGAAAATCATTTTTCGAAGTAGCAAACAAGCTTGGTTACAAGTCTTGATTTTCTACTATCAAGAAGCTACGCAATTTGCGTAGTTTTTTCTTGTTTAAAAATACTCTCGTCAACATGGTGCTTTAGCTCCATGAAAAAAACACAGGACTGAAACCTTGCGTTGACTAATGATCCAAAAATCTTTTTTCCCAGTCAATTTTTTCTTTTTTTGAAAATATTCCAAATTCGTGATTTCATGTTTGAATTTGTGCGTGGTAGAAAAAATAATTTCATTTTTTCATAGATATTTTTTTATAGGCTGGACGAACAGATAGCGATAAATTAAAATTACTTTTGAAGTGCTTTTTGATAAAGTGCCTATGATCTTCAGAGTTTTTTCATAAGCAAAAAGGCTCTAAAATATCTTCATTGGCAGAAAAATATTCCTTGTGATCTTCATGAATAAAAACTATAATCTCAGCATCTTTTTTATCAATGGTATTTCTAATTTTTTCAACTTTTTTTTCAGAAATTCATTTTTCTTTAAAGAATTTTGAATCAGCTAAAAAATAATTTTCCCAATCAATATTATCTTTTTCATTTATGTCTATTGTTGACGCAAAATCCATCATAGCTGCATTCATTTCTCTTCAAGAGAGATCTGATTTTTCAAACATTTCTTGAAATTCTTTTTTATGTTCGGGTGTGAGTTTTGTAAATCTGCTTCAAAAATAATACCTGGCAAATATTTTTTCGATATTTGTATCAAATGCAAGAATATTTTGATTATGTCCAAATGATAAAATTGCTTGCGCCGTATAAGGTCAAACCCCAGGCAAATCGAGCAATTCTTTGTATGAATTTGGAAAAAACCCATTATATTTGTCAGAAACAATTTTTGCAGTTTTTAGCATATTTCTTGCACGAGAATAATATCAAAGTCATTCATAATATGGAAAAAATTCTTCATAAGAAAGTTTTGCAAAATCATTTACACTTGGGAAATTGTTTTTTACACGTTCAAAATATGGGATAACTCTGGAAACTTGAGTTTGTTGTAAAAATATTTCAGAAATCCACACAAAATAGGGATCTTGATTTATTCTCCAAGGTAAATTATGTCTACCATTTATATGGTACCAATCAAGGATTTTTTTGAAAGGAAATTCTTTGAATGCCATGATGAAAATTTAAAAATAATTATTCTCATAAAGTATAAGAAAAAATTCATATTTAAAAGGAGAAAAAATGAATTTGATTAAAATACTTAGGTTTACATCTTTAATATTTGTGTTATTATTAATTTTGTTTTATAATAGATATGCTTATTTATTTACTTAACAAATATGCAAAAGACACAAAATAAATGGGAACGCTGGCTCGGTGCTTACAAGGAAATTAATTCGCATAGATGTAGTAGAATAAAGGGGGCGAATAAGAAAAGTTTTTATGAAAAACATATTCGTAAAAACACAAAAAAGAAAAAGATACATCCAATTGAAAAATACTTTGTATCTATTATGTGGGTATTTATTCCTTGTGTGTTGGTAGCATTTGCTATTACAGGGGTAATTGGTTATATTACAGCTATTTTAGGGGTAATACTATACCATTTTGTAGCGATGCATTATATCATTATGATGGGATGATATCTTAAAGATTAGAAATAAAAAAGTCATGAAAAGTGACTTTTTTATTTGCAATAAAATTACAAAGGTATATAATAAGTGTATATTTTTGTATATATAAATTATGCCTAAAAAATTACCAGAATTCATGGAATATTTTTTTCATGACTGTCTTCGAAATGAACCGTCTTTTTCTTATAAAACTATGTTTTGATGATATGGTATTTATAAAAATGCTAAAATATTTGCGATTTACGTTGGACCTGGTGAGGTATATTTTAAAGTATGAGACAATAATAGGCAAGACTATCTTGATCTATGATCGTCTTGTTTTAAATATAAAAAACAGGGTAAAACTATGGAGTTGTCTTATTATTTATTACCAGAAGAATTATTTGAGAATTATGATGAATTAATGATTTGGATTAATAAATCTTTAGAAGTTCCGACAAAAACTATAAAAAAAACTAAGAAAAATCCTGAATTAGATAAGAAAATATTAGAATTTCTTCAGACTATTCCAAAATGAAAAGTAGCTAGTTATAAAGCAATAGCTGATAAATTTTGAGTACACCCAAGAAAAATAGCATCGGTTATGAGATATAACAAAGAACCATGAATTTATCCTTGTTATAAAGTGGTGGCAGATTCTGGAAAAATAAGTGGCTATAATACACAAAGATGAGTTTCTGAAAAAATAGAAAAACTTTTATCAGATGGAGTGAAGATCGAAAATAATGTTATCGAAAAAAAATATTTTATTGATTAATTTTTTATATTATGGAAAAAATAATACATTGAGGATTTAGGATTGTTGGAACAAAAATTACAACTAACAATCAAGAAGCTATGGTAGAAAAAACAATCGAAGCAGCATGGGGGAACTTTATGAAAAATGCATTATATAATGAAATTTCATGAAAAATAAGTAATGAAATATTTTGATTATATTGTCATTTTGAAAAAGATTTTACAAATGATAGTATGAATAAAAACTATGATTTAGTTATAGGTTGTAAAGTATCAAATGACATGGTTGCTCCAGAATGAATGGTCGCGATTGATGTTCCAGAAGCAAGTTATATGCGATATGAAGCAAAGTGAGCAATGCCGGATGCAGTAATTCATACTTGGGAAAAAATATGGACAAATCAAAATTTACCAAAAAATTACACTTTTGATTATGAGGTATATTGAGAAAAGGCACAAAACTGAGATCAAAGTGAAGCAGAGGTATTTGTTGGAGTTGATTAATGAAAAATAAAAAAACAAGAGCAAAGCTCTTGTTTTTTAGTATGAAATTTTACTTGAACACTTAACGCGTTCAGATTTGGCTATAACGATATTTTCAATTCTTACTCAAAATTTTCCAGGAAGGTAAATTCCAGGCTCAATCGTAAAAGCCATTCATGGTTTAATTTCCTCTTGAGAAAATTGATTAATCCATGGTTTTTCATGTACATTTACTCAAATTCAATGCCCAGTTGAATGTGAAAAATAAGGACCATATCCATCTTTTTCTATAGAATTTCTAGCAATTAAATCAATTTCATATGCCTTCATTCAAACTTTCGTTCATAAAATCGCTTTTATATGCGCCTTTTTTACACTTTGATAAATATTTGCAAATTCTTCATAATCTTTAGTTTTTGCTCCAACCCAATAGGTTCTTGTAAAGTCGGAACAGTATCATTTATAGATTGCACCCATGTCAATTAGTAAAGGACCATTTTCAATGAGTGTTTCTCCTGCTGTATGATGCGCTATGGCAGAATGTGATCAAAAGGCCACAATTGAATCAAAACTTTCTGATTCTCATCCGAATTCAAGAATTTTATTGATGATTATATTTCTTACTTCAATTTCGGTTTTTCAAATTATTTGTTTCGATTTGATTAAGTACTCTATATAAAGGGCAACTTGATCAATAATTTTGATAGCTTTTCACAACCTATCCTGTTCACGTTCAGATTTACAAAGACGAATTTTTTCAAAAAATGAAGGAATAATTTCCATTTTTTTTGGGTGAGAATTTACTCACATATCAGATTTATTTTTAATTTCTTTGAAATATTTTAAAGTAAGGCTTTCTTCAACCTCAATGGCTTTTGAATCAGAACAACTAATAAGCATAGCATCGATTAAAGGTCATGAAATTTCATGAAAATATACTTTTTCCATGTTTGTTTTTTCACAAATTCTTTTCTCGTTTAATTTTTTTGTTTTTTCGAAATATCTTTTATCTAAAAAAATATGAATTCCATTTTTTCTCAAAGCAATTCATCATAATGTTGGTTGAAAACCTAATAAATAGAAAAAATCCTTATTTATTATGCCATTATCTGTGTCTGTAATCAAAAAAGTTGCCATACAGTTTGGTTTATAGTTGTATTTTTATAATTGTATCATTTTATTTGATAAAATTCAAAAATCTCTTTGAAAAAACCGGAAAAAAGATAATATAATGTATATATTAAGTATATAAAAATTACCATGAAAAAATTAATCATATTATTCGTAGTTATTTTGTTGAGTTTTTGCGTATTTGTAGGCTATTTTATATTACCGGCAAATATTCCACATACTGATAAGATAACAGATTTTTCGAGAATTGAACAAGAAATTATTTCAGAAGAAATTCATGTGGAAAAAATTCAAGAAATCAAAGATGCGCTTAATCAAGCAAAAAAATCATGAACGAAAGTTTCTATTGCGGGCGGAAGGTTTAGCGGGGGAGGTCATATCATGACAAAATATGGAATGATGATTGATATGTCAGGTTTTAATAAAATTTTAGATTATATCCCAGAATCACAATTAATAACTGTAGAATCTTGAATCAGATGGCGTGAAATCCAGGAACATATTCAGGCAGATAATTTAGCAATTTGAGTCATGCAGTCTTCAAGTATTTTCACTGTTTGAGGATCGATGTCATCAAATATACATGGGAGAGATGCCCGTTTATGAACGATTGTTGACTCGATTGAATCATTTAGATTATTATGAGCTGATGGCAAAGTAATAAATGTTTCGAGAGAAGAAAATTCAGAATTATTTTCATTGGTAATTTGAGGCTATGGATTATTTGGAGTCATTACAGATGTGACGATTCGTCTTGTTCCTGATGAAAATTATAAACGTTACACTATTGCTCTTACGAAAGAAAATTATGCAAGGTATTTAGAAAAAAATATCATAGATAACGATAATATAGGACTTCATTTTTGAAGACTTTCATTCGCACCTTGAGATAAGTTTTTAAAAGAGTTTTTTGTTACTAATTATGAAAAAATTAATGAAAAAGACCTAAATATTTCAGTTGATAAAAAAATTGAAAATGAAAAAAATGTTTTAAGAAATAGATTCTTTTTTAATCTTTCTAGGGAGTTTAATTGGGCAAGAAATCTTCGTTGGTTTTTACAGAAAAAATTTACCGATAATATAAATAGTACTCAATATGTTTCGCGTAATAATGCTATGAATCCACCGATTGAATTTATTTCTTATTATAGTGAAAAGGATACAGATATTTTACAAGAATATTATATTCCAGTTGAAAATTTTTCTGAATTTATAGATGATTTATGAAAAATATTATCAGAAAATAATGTAAATTTATTAAGCCTAACTACTCGTTATGTACCAAAAAATACAGAAATATTTTTGGATTATAATCCTGTAGATATGGTCGCAGTTGTACTGTATTTTAATGTATGACTGAGTGATTCGGAGCAAGAAAATGTAAAAAGTTATATTCAAGAAATAATTACATCAACAGATATACATGGATGAAGATATTATTTAACATATCAAAACTATGCAAATAAAGAATTGTTAATGAAGAATTATTGAGAATTTTCAGATTTTCTAGACTTAAAAAAGAAATATGACCCACAAGAGTTATTCTCAAATAAATTTTATGAAACTTATTCAAAATAATTATGGAAAATAAAAAATTTTCACTCAAAGATGAACTATTTAACCAAGATAAAGTAGAATTTATTGCGAATAATATTTCTCAGGTATATGGAGGTTTTGATAAAAATGCATTTATAAAAGAAACAATTCAAAAATTTCCTGAACTGGAATTAAAACAAAGAATATTCCATATTCGTGATATGCTTGATAAATATTTGGATACAAATTATTTCGATTGTGTAGATATTTTATTAAATAGTCTGCCGAAAGAATTAGATCCTAATCTTACGGATAATGATTTCGGATATTTTATTTTATCTCCATATTGAGAATATATTGCAAAATTTGGATGCGAAAGAAAATATTTAGATTTTTCGTTCGATGCTATGTTAGAGTGCACAAAAAGATTTTCTATGGAATTTGCCATTCGTCCATTCTTAAAAAAATTTCCTGAAGAAACTTTGAAATATGTTGAATTATGCTCAAAACATGAAAACTATCACGTAAGAAGGCTCGCTTCTGAATGAATTCGCCCAAATTTACCATGGTGAGGAAAAGTGGATTTATGAGTTGAAAACACACTTAAAATTTTAGATAATTTATATACTGATGAAACTCAGTATGTCTTGAGAAGCGTAGCAAATAATTTAAATGATCTATCTAAAATTGATTCGGTTGCAGTGATTGAAAGGCTGAAAAAATGGCAAAAATCAAAAAAACAATCTGATAAAAATATTAATTTTTTGATTCGTCATGCATTACGCACACAAATTAAATTATGAAATCAATCAGCATTAGCGTTATTAGGGTATAAAAAACCAGAAATAGAGTTTATAAACTTTGAAGTTATCACTAAAAAGGTCAAACTTTGAGAGTCAGCAATATTTAATTTCGAAATATTCTCGAAAAAAGCTCAAAATATTATTATAAATTATCACTTATATTTTGTCTGAGCAAATGGAAAACTTTCCTATAAAGTATTTCATGTTTGAAAAAAGAATGTAAATAATTGAGAAAAAGTAGAATATGAAAAAAAACATCCATTACGCGAAATGACTACAAAAAAACTCTATTCATGAGAACATTTCATAGAAGTAGTTATTAATGGAGAAATTTTTGAAAAAAAGAGCTTTAAATTTGAAGCGCTCTAGGGTATGATTTTTTGCTTTTTTGTCAAAAAAAGCTAGTATAAGAAAAATATATTTTATTAATAAAGAACTATGTCACAATCAATTATTTGTCCAAATTGTAGCACATCAATCGATTTAGATAAGTTGGCTGATGAAAAATATTCAAAATTAATCAAAGACCAAGAAGTAAAACTAAAAGCTGAACAAGAAAATCAAAGAGAAGCTTTTGAAAAAGAAATGGAAGCAAAAACTGTTGAAATGAGAAAAAAAGCTCAAGAATTTGCAGAAAAAAAAGCATTGGAAGCAAAAAAAGAAATGCAGCTTGAAATGAAAGATATGCAAGAACAACTTGATAAAGCTGAAAAAGATAAAGAAGAGTCTAGAAAAAAAGAACTAGATATGCTCAAAAAACAAAGAGAATTAGAAGATAAGGAAAAAAACTTTGAGTTAGAAATGGAGAAAAAAATGCTTGAAGAAAGAAAAAATATTGAAAAAGCATTAGAAGAAAAGATGAAAGAAAATTCTCAAAAAGAAATTGATATAAAAATGGAAAAAGTTCAAGAAGAATTTAGAAAAAAAGAATTAGAGTACCAAAAACAACAAGAACAATTAAAGAAATCACTTGATGATGCAAAAAGAAAAGCTGAACAATGATCTCAACAAATTCAATGAGATATCCAAGAAGATGACTTAAAAAATGCACTAGAACAAAACTTTGCTATTGATGATATTGCAGATGTTCCGACTGGTATAAAATGAGCTGACTTGATCCAAACGGTTAAAAATAATCTTGGGCAAGCTTCGGGGACACTTGTTTGGGAGTCTAAAAATACAAAGTCATGGCAAGATGCGTGGATTATGAAATTAAAAGAAGATAACCTAAAAGTAAACGGAAATATGCCAATTTTGGTTTCAACAGTTCTGCCAAAAGGTTTGCAAAATTTTGGAATGATTGAAGAAGTAATGGTTTGTTTACCAGAATATGCAGTGGCGGTAGCTTCGCTTTTAAGAAACCAATTGTTAGCTATTTCTAAGGTAGAAAAAACACATCAATGAAAAGATATTAAAATGGAAATGTTATACAGATATTTATCAAGTCAGGAATTTTCAGGAAAAATCTCTATGATGGTAGATGTATTTTCAAACCTAAAATCATGAATTGATACGGAAAGAAGAGCGATGGAAAAAAATTGGAAAAAAAGAGAAAAAGATTTAGAAAGAGCTACTTTTGCAGTAACAGGAATGTATGGTGAACTTGAATCACTCATGGGACAAGCTTTACCAGGAGCAGAAAAACTGGAACTGGGTGCTGGAGATGAAGAAGATGAATATTAATAAAAATAGCTCACAAATGAGCTATTTTTTTACTTATAAATTATAGAAAAAATGGAAAATAAGTTATCACTTGATTTTGGTTCAAAAAAACCAAAATTTCGTAGAAAAATAATGCAAAATGTAATTATTGATAGAAAATCAAAGTATACAGTAGTTGGTTGATATGTTGAATCAAAAGAAGAAGTGAAAATATTTATCTCAGAACTGTTAAAAGATAAATACTTTAGAAAATCGACGCATAATACTTTTGCTTATAGAATTAAGCTTGAGAATGGATCAATTTTAGAGTGAAAAAATGATGATGGGGAAACTTGAGCAGGAAACTGTGTTCTAAGAGAACTTCAAAGAGAAGAGTTTATCAATACTATAGTGGTTGTTACTCGTTATTTTTGAGGAATTCACCTGCAAGCAGATAGATTTAAAAACGTAATCGAAGGAACGAAAATTATATTAAAGGAAATATCAGATTAAGTTTCTTTTAACATCAAACTATATAATAAGAAAAGTTAATCTTTAATATTATGATTATGAAAATATTTAAAAAATTTATTACGATTTTTGTTATAATTCTATTTTTCTTTGGAATGAGTTTAGCTTATTCTCCAGTTGAAAAAGATTTTCAAATTGCAGAAAGAATTGAAAATAATCTATATGAAAAAATTGAAAATAATCAGAATTTATTGCCTGAAGAGGTAGTTGATAGACTGATATTTATTCAAAATAATAAAAATTTATCATCAAGGGCACTGTTTATTCTTGATATTATTATCGAAGATATGATTCATGATTTTAATCTTGAAAATATATATTCGTACCAAGATATGACAGAAGATGATTGTTATGATGATGAAAAGTATGATATTGAAGGAAAATACTGTTATATTGAGTGAAAAGAAAATGAGAATAATATCGAAGAATACTACGATAAAAACTTCCAAATTAACCAAGATAATGATGAATGAGAGGGGAATATTGAAGCGAGATATGGTGTCTTTGAAAATAATATTACTCTCTTAAATTGATTGGAAAACCAAGAGCATAGAGAAGTTTGGGAGATGTTTTCGTACATAATTCCTAAAAATTATAGAGTAGATTTTATCGAATATGTTGTGTCGAATAATCCTGATTCAGATACATATGCACATGTTCAACAAAATTCAGAAGATTATACAAAATGGGAATTGCATATAAACAGGTCAGCATTTTATGATACAAAGGGAAATTTAATTAAAAAAGAATCATTACATACGCTCATTCACGAGTTTGCACATGTACTAACTTTAAATAAATCACAAGTTCAATATTATCCATTAGACGCGCCAGAATATACACTTTGATTGTATCAAGATAGGTGTAATAATAATTCAATTTCAGAATGATGCTTATATAAGGCATCTTATTTAAATAATTTCATCAATACATTTTGGGAAGAGGATTTTAGGAAAATAAAAAATGCACAAGAATGAGAAGAATTTGATTTTTATACAAATAGTGAAACAAATTTTGTGACAGACTATGCTTCTACAAATCCTGGCGAAGATATAGCAGAAACATTTACCTATTTTGTTTTAGGAAATAAACCAGAATACACAACTATAGCGAATCAAAAAGTTTTACAACTCTATGAATATCCTGAGCTGATACATTTAAAAAACTTAATACAAGGAAGAATTCTTAAGTTGAGTAAATAATTATTTTACAATTTGGTTTAAATTATTAAAATAATGACTAAATACTTTATTTTAGTCATTATTTTTTATTATGAAAAATATTATTATTGTTACTGCACATCCTAGTTCAAAATGATTTACGCATGATATTGCAAAAAAATATCAAGAATCAGCTGAATTAGAAGGGAATAGTGTTACTATTATTGATTTATATTCAGATGAATATAAACAAGATTATCTTGCATTTGAAAATGTAAAAGATGATTGGCCAAAAGATGATAAAATACAAAAAATACAAAACCTTATGTCAGAAGCAAATGAATTTGTTTTTGTTGCACCAATTTGGTGGGGACAAGTTCCAGCGGTTATGAAAAATTTTATTGATGTAAATTTTTCGGCAGGATTTGCTTTTAAGTATGAGAAATGATGAAAAATAGTATGATTATTTAAATGAAAAACAGCAAGAGTATTCTTAACGTGTGATGCGCCAGGATTTATCTATAAAATGGTTCCATTTGCTATGAGATTTAAATGATATTTCTGAATGTATGTTTTTGGATTCTGTGGAATGAAATTGAAATCATGTAATATTTTTGATCATATGCATAAAAATAAAAGTTCAGAATCAAGAAAAAAAATGTTATCTACAGTAGAAAAAATAGCAAAAAAGTCATAGTAATATGACTTTTTTTATTTATAAAAAAGACTATAATAATACAAATATTATTGAAAAACAATATGGAAATAAAAATTCAACGTTCGATGAGAAAAACTTTGGCATTACAAGTAAGAAATTCTCAAATTATAGTAAAAGCACCGATGTTTGTTACAAAGAAAATCATTTTAGATTTTATCGATAAGCATAAGTCTTGGATAGAAAGAAAAATTACAAACCAACAAAAAAGTGTTATAGATATTGAAAAAATCGATGAATATAAAAAATTGGCAAAGAAAATTTTGCCAATGAGGGTAGAACAATTAGCAAATAGATTTTGATATAATTATAAAAGTATTAAAATCAACTCAGCAAAAACAAGATGGGGAAGTTGTACGAGTCAGAAAAATCTTAACTTTACATTTCGATTAGTACTTACTCCTCCTGAAATTATTGACTATGTTATTTGTCATGAATTGGCCCATTTAAAAGAAATGAATCATTCAAAGGCATTTCGGAATGAAGTTGAAAAAATGGATAAAAATTATAAAAAACATGATAGATGGCTGAAAGATAATTGAGATTTATATGTTTTTTAAGATTAATTTGACAGATATAAAATTTAATGTATATTAAATAAACTTAACCTTAGTTAAAGGTTTAAAAAGTAATATATCATTACTTACCTCTAAGGTCAAAAACAAAAATAAAGGAGCATACTATGCTTAAGAAAGTGATTATTGCAGTATCTACATTGATCCTTGTTTCCGGTTGTGCTACAAACGGAGGGCAAGATCAAATCGCTACTGGCGATGTCAGTGGCTTAAACGCGAAGAATACAAACATCGTTTCTTATCATAACAGCGAGAAGTCGAACGTTATGAAAAAGAAAACAGGACAATTACAAGCCCGTGGTTTGTATGAGCAAGCAGAGAGTGAGATTTTTCTTCTGCAGTCAAAGGTAAAAGAGCTAATTGCAGATAGAAATGCAATTTCAGCGAAGTTGCTGGAGGAAAACACACTTTCAAATGATCGTTTGATTGCATTAAATCGTATGATTTCATCAATTCAGCTCAAAAAATCTGACTTGAACAAATCTATCGAGATGAGCAATGCTGAACTAGAAAGTATTGAAACGGCGATTCGTACTTTGGATGACGAGTCAGCGATAACAGGTGAAGATATCCCATGGGATAGTGCTTTACCGTTAGCGCCTACTCTCCCAAATGAAACGGCAGAAACAAAAAAGGCTTGGTTGGATAACATTACTCCAGAAGCACAAGCTATTCAGAGATTACAATCTGAAATCTTACGTCAGGAATCGGTTATCGATCCTCTGAAGTAAGACAAAAAATTAAAAGACCTCTTAGGAGGTCTTTTTTCTTTTGTCATTTTCTATAAAAGATATAAAATACACAAAAATATATTTAAAAAACAATTATGAATAAACAAGAATTAGTTCAGTATCTGGATTCGTATTTAAAAAATTCAGATTATAAAGATTCTTCAAAAAATGGTCTACAAGTAGATACTGATAAAACAGAAATTAAAAAAATATGATATGCGGTTGATGCGACTACATATATTTTTGATAAAGCTATTGATGAAGGAGTTGATTTAATCCTATCACACCATGGGATTTTCTGGGGATATGAAGAAACGCTTACAGGAGTTCCGTTTGAAAGAGCTTCAAAATTAATTAAAAATGATATTGCGTTATATTCTTCTCATTTACCATTGGATGCCCATCCAGAAATCGGGAATAATGCGGGTCTATATAAAGCATTTATTAATATGTTTGCGCTTCAAGAAGATGATTACACATTAGAACCATTTGGGGAATATCGTGGACAAAATATTGGTTTTGGTTTAAAATTTAGAAATAGAATTCATATCTCAAATATGGTGACACCATATGCAGAAATGTTGCAATTAAATAAAAGATTATTTAATTTTGGAAAAAAAGAATATATTACCTCAATCGCTTTTGTTTCATGAGGAGCAATGTCGAATATGAAAGAAGCTCATGAAAAAGGGTATGATGTTTTTGTGACTTGAGAATGAGCTCACCATGAATATTTGGCAGCAAAAGAATTATGACAAACAATTTTAGTTGGAGGGCATTATGAAACAGAAAAAATTGGGCCAAAGTTATTAGCGTATCATTTAAGGGATACTTTTGGAATTGAAATTGAATTTTTAGATGAAAAATATTAATAAAAAAAGAGAAAAACTATGTTTTTCTCTTTTTTTATATATTTCATTTTGGGGAATATTTTGCTTTTCATTGCATTATTAATGCAATATCTTTTGGTGTGTTGATAAGTCATTTTGTAACCTCATATGCAGTAACTGCACAGTTTCCAATGGTTGCAGTACAACCAATTGCTCATCCTAATATATGTTCATAGGCATTTTTTGGGTTGTAAGCGGCTTCCATCATTTTATCAGAAATTCCTATTTTTCTTAATAATTTTTTATTTTCTGCTAAAAGAGTAAGTTCTGAATTTTGAGTTATTTCCTCTAAAAGAGAATTTTTATGATCAGTTGCTTCTGAATGAATTTCTTTTGCTGTTTCTAAAATACTAGATAAATCTTTATCAGAAACTTCATCTTTTAAATAGTTTTTTTCCTTGTCAGTAATATTTACTGAAAGTTGAATCTCTTCTCTAAGTTGAGATATTTCTTTTTGAGATTGAAATTTTGTAAATTCTTTTAATGTATTTTGTGATAATTCAAATTGTTGTAAAAACTTATCAAAACGATTATCCAAGCTATCATTAACGCTATCAGATTTTTTTTCAATTTGTTCTATGTTGTGTAGATTTTCTTTATATTGGCTCATTTGTAATATTATTTAAGAAAATTTCCATCTTCAATTAACTTGATTTGTTCACGAGCTAAATCTGTGAAGTCACCATGTTTGTCCAAAGAAATTGTTTTTTTAAAATATAGAAGAGCTTCTTTGTATTTTTCGTTTTTTACATCGAGTCTTCATAAACTAAAATGAATCATAGCACTTTTTCTGTTTATTTCAAGTCATTTTTTTAAGCTTTCTTTTGCTTGAGCGAAGGCTTGATCAGTTGTTGCTTTTTCTAATTGTAGCCAACCAATATATCCGAAAAATATTTCAGTATCTGGATATTTTTCATTTCAAATTTTGGCATAATCGAGAGCTTTATCTAAATTATTTCAAATAATATTATGAAAAATAGCTAAACTAAGATCTTGCTCAGTAAGATTTTCTTTATTTTCAGAAATCATGTGATCAAATGCATCAAGCATTTTTTTTGTATCTCAGATTTCATAATAATTAAAGATTTGTCTTCTTCTAACATCAATTGTATGAGCATAATTTAAGCGAATCGCTTTTTTTAAATGTATCGAACTAAGTACATATTCTTTTAATTTTTGGTATACAATTCACAGTGCATAACTAATTTGAGGATCATTATCACCAAGTTTATTATATTTTTGTAAGAATTTTTTAGCATTTAAATAGTCTCACATTTTATAATAACTCATTGCAATAATTTTAATCGCTGGGCGATAGTCGGGAAAGTTTTCGAGCACATCACGTCCGGTACGAATGGCGATGGGATAATTTTTATTTGTCATAAATGCAAGACTGAGTAATCCTCATTTATAAGATAAGTCATGCATTTTTAAATTTTCATAATTAATCAGAGATTGTCTTATGTTTTCTAATTCTGGAAAAATAATAACGGCAATATTTATTTGTTCTGGAATAAACTCTTCTCATTTTTCTGTAGCGATTTTTTGCTTTTTTTCCTGTTCTTTTTTAAGTTTTTCTATTTTAATGTTTGCTACAGCTTCTTTTTCAGAAAAATAGTTTTGAAATGCTAATTTACATTCATGGAAATTTACAGCACATAAAAGAGAGTTTCAATAATAAAATTTTTCTTCTTCATTAAATGGAAGTTTTTCTAATTCTTGAATGGCTCAAGAAAGAGTGCTTGGAGTTACAACTGTTGAATATCATTTTGCTAATGCAGCTTTGTGTTTATCAACTTTTGGAAAATCAGTTACTTTCCAAAAATATTCAGTGGCTTTGTCGTATTTTTGTAATTCAAAATAGGTAAGTGCTATTTTATGAATATTTTCTTTATCGTTTGGTATTTTCCTTTGAATTTGTAGGTAGTTTACTAATGCACTTGTATATTTTTCATTGGTAAAGTTTAAGTCACCTTTATGGATTAATCATTTAAGGGCAAGTTTTTGTCTAATAGTGTTGAGTTTTCATTTCACTTCATCTTTATCTATTTCTTGTTCGACTCATCCAGTACTAGTTCATAGAGATTCTTCATGTTCTTTGAGTAACTGTTGTTCTTCTTTTGTCAGTTTATATTCACCAAAATTTTGAGTATAAATTACAATTGAACTTACAACTGATAAAATAACAACAAGTATGACTAACAATAATTTTTGTTTCATAATAAAAAGGAAAATATATAATTGTCAAAATTTTATGTTTAATTTCCGCTTTGTAAAGTAAAAATAGAGGTTTACTCTTTACAAAAAGAATAAACCTCTTACACTAAAGTTCAGTTTAATTTTACCAGAGCACTATGTATAAAAAAATAGCATCAAACACATTTTCACAAATTTTTTCAAAAGTAGGAACAGCATTGATTTCTATTTTTTTGTTATCAATTTTGACGAATTATTTAACAGTAGAAATGTTTTGAATGTATTCAAAAATTTATAATTATGTTGGAATATTTGTATTTTTAGCGGACTTAGGATTATATACAATCGCAATTCGTGAGATAGCAAATAATAAAAAAGATTCAGAAAAAATTGTTTGAAATGTTTTAACTTTACGTACAATTTTATGATTAATAATTTTCATATTTGCAATTTGAATTGCCTTTTTCTTAGATGGTTATAATTCTCAATTAGCACTTTTATGAATCACAATAGCTTGTTTCTTTACAATGTTTCAATTATGGAACTCTTCAATTCTTACTCTGATGCAAGCTCATATGAAAATGGAATTTTCATTAGTGTCTACTATCTTATGAAAGCTTGCAAATTTTTTATGTATTTTATGAATAGTTTTCTTATTGTTTCCAGAGGTAAATAATGGAAATTATTTCTACCCATTTTTATGTATAATGCTCTCAGGATTACTGTGAACAATATGTATGACAACATTGAATTTTAGATATGCGAAAAAAATCGGAAAAATTAGTTTTTTATTTGATAGACAATACATTTTAAAAATATTTAAAATGTCTCTCCCTTATGGAATAGCTTTGTTTTTATCTGTTGTCTATTTTAAAATTGACGTAATTCTGTTGTCTATAATGGAACCAAAAGAAATAGCGGACAGAAGTGTTGCTCTGTATTCGTTGCCGATGAAGATTGTCGAAGTTATAATGGTCATTGGAGGATTTTATTTAAATGCTATGCTTCCTAAAATTTCTCAAGATTTTAAAAACAATGATTTAACCTCTGCAAATAAACTGATTAACTTTTCTTTTAAAGTAATGTATGCGGGGTCATTGCTTATGGTATGTTTAGGAATTTTATTTAGAGAACATATTATTGCTATTATTTCTAAGCCAGAATATTTGGATACTTCATTAGCTTTCCATTCATGAGATGCTGCAATAGTGGTGTTTGGTGTTATTCTCTTCCACTTTGTGTCTCTGGTGTTTATTTATACTCTGATTGCATCAAATCAACAATCAAAATTATTAAGAATTAATTTAATTGTTACGTTGATTAATATTATTTGAAATATAATATTGATTCCTTATTTATCATTTATGTGAGCATGAATTGTAACTATTATAAGTCAATTAGTGTTAATGATACTTTGATATTTTTATACTAGACAAACTGTATCTGTCTCGATAGGGTTATGATTTATATTTAGACACCTAATTTTCGCAATTACTTTGTTCTCTATATGATATTATATAATGGACAAATTTCCATTGGGAAATATATTGTCAATATTGATTTATGGATTCGGATTGTTTTGATTTTATATGTTGTTTTTCTATTTCGAGTTTAAAGAGGTTATCAATAAATTAAGAAAAAAAACTGAAGCGTAGCTTCAGTTTTTTTATGCATTATAGACAAATCATTTTTCATCATTTTCTTGAGGTTTAAAAGAATTCATAGAATTCATGAAGGCATATTTTGCAGAAATGAATGCACTAAATAATGCAGATCTTTTTGATTCAGTTCTTTTCGATTCTAATCATACACGTTCAGTATATTCTTGAATAGCATCAAATAATATTTTCATAGTATCATCTTGAGCTCTTTTATAATTATCATTTTTTCTTTTCGGTATTTTTTTACTTAATTGTTCGAGTAATATTGTAGCAGCTCTTTTTTCTTCTCTGTTTGGTTTTTTATTTGGATCATATTTAAAAAGGATAGCTATTTCAGACTCAAGTTTTTGATAATCTAAATTAATAGAAATTTCTCTTTGAGTCGTTTGTTCTGCTTTTTCTTGGATTCTTTTTATGCTGTTTTGTAAAGTTCACTGATCTATGATATTTTCTTGTTGCTCAGTGATTGACTGTTCGAAAGAATTATCTACAGGAGTTGGTTGTATTTTTTTTGTTGTAAATGTGTTTTTTACAGAAGGAGTCAGTTCTTTAAATTTTCAAGTTGTCTTATTGTTGATAAATTTTTGTATAGCTCACTTTTGAGAAGCATTTACCACTCAATCATCATCAGCAATAATGTGTGTAATTTTTCAATTTTTTGCTAAAAATTTAAATCTTCTTCATTGTCAGTTTACGTAACTATATTTTCACGAAAAATCAGGATTTTTACTTTCTACAGAATTTTTAGTTATTTTTTTGTTTTTTCCTGGAATATATTCCGGAGTTGGATTGTTTTTATGCTGTAAGGCATATTCTACAATTTCTTTTTGCCTTCCATTTTTTCTAATACGTGTGAAATTTTTTCTTAGATTTTCCTTATCTTCCCATTTTTGTTCTATAATTTCTCTTTGAAACCTACAAGGAGTTTGTTTATTTTTATCTTTTGTAACGGTGAATATATGCTCGATAGTTTTATCTTCTGGGTTAATAAAAATTGCAAAATCAACCCCTTTGTTATTTGTATATCAAACAATGTTTTTATAACTTGGGAGTTTGTTGATTTCTTCTTTTGTTTCTGGTTGAGTTGTAGTGTTGTTTTCCGTGAAATCTAGAATATCGGCAACCTTGTTTGCAAATTTATTTTTTACTTTTTGGATAATCTTAGAGGCTTTTTCTTCAATTCATGAAAATACATTTCTTATATTTTTTCATGCATTGATATACTTGTTTAATGAATTCATGATATATTTATTTATGAATTAAATATTATTTTTTTCTAATTGTTTGAAGTATTTTAATTTACTTGTAATAATTTGAGTTATGTCAGTGAAAAGACTTTTTTCTTCACTGTTTTTTGCCTTATCAGGGTGAGTTTTATGTAATACTTGTTTGATGTTACTTACTTCAAAATGACTTTTTAAATGATGAATAAACTCTATCGAAAAAGTTTCTTCTATATCTTTGTCACCATTAGATTGTTTAATTGACCACAAAAATAATTCACAATCATCTTTTAATTTTTTATACTTTTTCGTTTTGAGCATTTCAATATTATTTCTTTGAAATTTGGAAAATTTTCTTTGATTGAGTAATCTTTGTATTGCAGATTTTTGTTGATGGCTGACAGTGGATTTATCTGAATAAGTAGCGTTGATAATTTTTCATTCAACAATGTCTAGATATATTTTTTCACCTTTTGAATTTTTATAACTTCAAGAAAAAGAGATTATTTTATTTTCTTCTGGAATAGGGAATTTTATAATATTTTTTGATTTACTTTTAATCGAAACACCATGTTTAACAATATTTCTCATTTTTTCCATATTTATTGGAGTTTCCAATATTCTTAAAAAATTATTAAAAAATTGAGAAGAGTTTTCCAGTTTTTTTTCAATTTGTTTTTTTTGAATAGTACAAATAGGTTTTTGATAATCAGTGATTCAAAAACAATCAAATAAAGTGCCATCATCTTTCAAAATAACTAAGATTTTAGATCATTTTGTATTTTGATAAATATAACATTTTTTCGAATAAAGTTGTTCAATATTTTTTTCAGATTTTTGTTCTTGAATTTGAGAAATTTGAGTTTTATATTTTCAGATTTCAGATTGGATATTATTTTTTTCTTGTAAAAGCGCGTTGAGTTTTTCTTGAGTTTTTCTTTGAGTTTTATTGAGAGAATTGAAATCCGTAACTTTTTTTGAAATATGTGCATGTTGTAATATTTCGATATTATTTTGATTTTTCTCAGCAATTTGAAATTGTAAATTTCTTGATTGCTTACTTTTCCAATTTTTATTACATTCGTTTAATATTTTTTCATAAATATCTACAGTAATTAATTCACGAAAATAAATATGCTTAATCTCTTCGCCTTTTTTAGGAATAAGAATTAAAGCATAGATGTTTTTTCCATTTATTTCTATTTGCGTTGATGCAAATCATTTTATTTGAAGGGAATTTTTTGAATTTTCAGAAGTTTGAGAATTAATTGCTTGAGTATTCATATGAGAAAAAATATTATACAAAAAGTTAATATATTTTAAACAAAAACTAAAATAAGTCAACACTCTAAGTTTAGTTAATATTTATATGTTTTATTATATAATGTAACCTTAAAAAATTCTTGAAAAGAAAATTTGAAATCGTCAACAAAAAAAAGAAGATAATTAAAAAAAAATACGTATAATATAGAAAAATATATGTTTTATGAAAATAATATGAAATTACACACAAAGCTTTGATTCACTTTTGTAGAATTAATGGTAATTGTTTCGGTCTTAGCAATTTTATGAACAGTAGGTTTTATTAGCTTTTGAAAATATCTTACAAATGCTAGAGATAGCGCAAGGGTTGCTCAATTGTCGGAAATTTCAGATGGATTAAAAATTCTAAGCTTAGAAAAAACTCTTCCAAAACCTGACGAAGCAATAACTATCAATTATTGACCAGATGCTGTTTTTTACCAATGAAAAACCTGAAATGATTTACAAGAGTATACCGAATTCACAAATAAAATGATTGATCCAAAGTCAGGATTAGAATATACATATATTAGAAATAAGCGTGGAAATCATTTTCAAATAGCGGCATTTTTAGAGGGGAGAGAAGCTGTATGAGAAAGGGTTGAACTTTTAGATGATGCTACAGCCGCGTCAAACTATATAGGAAAATATCCGTATTTAGTCTGAAAAAACTTAGGACTTATTGTCTGATCAGGTTCATATAATCATGTGCCTATCGAGCAAGTAGAAGCGTACCAAGCTAAAAAAAATATAGATTTATTGACAGAAACTGATTCATTTAAGATTTATTTGGGAAACACTGACGTAATAGAGTGAATTTGATCAGAATTATCTGAATATAATCCACGTGCCAATTGTAAAAGAATTCAAGAAAGCACAGGGACAAATAAGTCAGGAGAATTTTCGATTGATCCGGAAGGAAATTGAACTTTTAATTCAGTGTATTGTGATATGGAAACTGACGGATGAGGATGGACCGTAACAACTATGTTGGCAGATACTACAACAGGAAATTTATTTTCTGAAACTCATGTAAATTCATCAAATTTCATAAAAAGTGTAAAGAAAAATATAACTACACAAGGAAAACTGAGTAATGTTTGGAAAAATAATTCGAATAAAGATATTTTATTACAATGTTTTTCAGCAGACAATGAGTTAGCTTGATATAAAATACCATTTATAATTTATGATTTTCCAGGAGCTGAGAAATGAAACTTAACACAAGATGATAAGGCGGGAAAAGAATTTTCTTCTCTTAATCTCATCGCTTTATGGTCAGGTCACAAAATTAGGCTTCACAAAAATTATAAAAATAATGAAAGTGAATTAATAGATGTCTCGAATAAGTTAGTTTTCTGATTAGAATACGATAAAATTTTCGTGAATCCTAATTCTGCAATCAACCCGAATTCACCAGCATATAATGCAGCTTGAAAAGCCTCGAGTTTTTCAGTAAATAATTACTGTATTTCAGCAATTCGTTAAAAAAAAGTCATTAGCTTTTGCTAATGACTTTTTTATAATGTTTACATTTTTCAACAAATGGACAAGTTTCACATTTAGGTTTTCTCGCTATACAGTGGTATCTCCCAAATAAAACTAAAGTATTGTGTAACATTCCATGATTTTCTTTTGTGAATCATTTGGATATTTTTTTATCAGTTTCCAAAGGAGATTTTGTATTCACGAGTCACAGCCTATTTAATACTCTATGAACGTGTGTATCTACTCAGATATACGGAGCATCTTCAATAACCGCAAGAAATACTTTAGCCGTTTTTATTCAAACTCCAGGAAGTTTTACTAATTCTTCAATAGTTCTTGGGATTTGTGAGTTATGTTCTTTTACTAAAATATCACAAGTTTTTTTTATATTAACGGCTTTATTGTTAAAAAAGGAAATAGAATTTATGAACTCCTTAATATAATCAGTGTCCATTTTTACACCATCTTCTGGAGTTATTAAAAAATTGAAAAAATTTCTATTTACAATATTTACCTGTTTATCAGTTGCCTGGGCGGACATAAGAATCGCTATTAAAAGCTGAAACTCATTATTATAATAGAGTTCAGTTTTTGCGTCAGGAAACATTTCATTGAGCTTTGCTGCAAATTCAAGAATATCTTTTTTAAACATTTCTAATTTTTCTTTGAGAATAATATATTTTACTTTATACTACTGAAAAATTTTTATAAAAAAAGAAAAAATGAAACATTACAATGGATTTTATTTAACAGAAAAATTAGGGAATAATGCATTTTCTTTTGAAGAAAGAAAAGATAAGAAATTATGGGTCCCAGAGTTAATAGAGTGAAAAATCTCAGATATAAAAATATGAGAAAAAGTAGTATTTGAGGATTATGACTTTGATGATAAACTTTCAACGAATTTTTGATTAGAAAATTTTTACAAAATTTCATGGAAATGAAAAGATATTTATTTTTTTGATAATCATAATCATGCATATTATTTTTGGTATTTAGCGAGATTTGAAAAAATTATTTGAGATAACAATACATTGATTCATGTAGATGAACATGCCGATACTCGTGATCCAGGGAAATATTTATTCAAACCTGATTCTGAAGATCTGGATAAAGTTTTTCATTATACAAATAAGGTTTTCAATGTTGGAAATTATATTATTCCGGCAGAAAAAGAAGGCTTAATTTCAAAAACTATACAAGTCAGAAATACACAAAATTTAGAAGATTATTTAGATTTAAGGTCAACTTTAGGTTCAGAGATAATCTTGAACCTAGATCTGGACTTTTTTCAGCCAGATTTAGATTTTATAGACTATGATTTGAAGAAAAAAGTAGTACTCGATGCAGCAGAAAAGGCAAAGGTAATCACGGTGGCAACGAGTCCATTTTTTATTCAACAAGAATTAGCAATTCGTGTATTTAAAGATATTTTCTGAGAATAATTATAATATTTTCTTGACTGAAATAAGATAAATAAAAAGGAAAATTAGCTAAAGATTTTTGAGAATAATGTTCTTCATAAAAAGAATGAGAATGGAAAAAAATATAACCATCGACAGCTTCTTTAAAACTCCAATTATGCATTTGTCCAGGAGTTAGAAAAAAGACACTACCTGGTTTTATTTCATAAAAATTAAAATCTATTTGGTGTGTTCCAGTACCTTTAGTGAATAGTACGCAAACATAAAAATCATGAGAATGTGGAGATTTAATAGTATCACCATTTTTCAGTAAATGATCAACAAATCGATTGCTATAAAAGTTAGCTTCAATATTTTGATCTTTAAAATGAGAAAAGTTAAGAATAGGGTTTTTAGGCATAAGTTATTGTTTCAATGTCTTAATTGTCCAAAAATAAGCAATTTTATTACAATGTTTTATCTTTCATTAAGTCCTATTTTTGTTTAAAATATAGGATTAAAATGAATAGAACTGTAAGTGCTTTAAAGGGGAAATGTCCAAAATGTGAAAAAGGAGATGTTTTTAGTAAAAAAGGTATAATACTACTCTTTAAAGCTCCTGTCATGAATGAAAATTGCTCAAAATGTAATCATAAGTTTGAAATAGAACCAGGGCATTATATTGGTGCTATGTATGTTAGTTATGG
>CAJXJP010000004.1 GCA_913055215.1 uncultured Candidatus Altimarinota bacterium
TATACTATAGGGAAGAAAAATCAGCTATATATATTTATTATTTTTGTATTTATGGATAATTTATTTTTTTCAATATTTGGTGTAATAGTGTTTATATTTTTTCTATTTTCAGGAATTACTAATTATTTACCTTATGCAAGTATTGGAATTTTGAGAGATTCTTGAGCAGATAAAGAGGTTTACTTTGTTGGAGTATTTTTTATCTATGTTATTTTCTCTTTATTATTGGTCTATTTATGAAGAAAATTAAGAATTAAAAAAGGGCTCGATCCTATAGATTTATGAGAAAAAGCAAAATATTTGTGATTGTTTTTTCATTTAATTCCTGTGTTAAATCTCGTATATCCATTTTTATTGGGATTATCTGATGAGAAACTTCGTAAACAAATCAAGTATATGTTACTAGGGCTCTTTATTTGCATGAGTTATATGCAATACAGGTTTTTTATGAATGCAGGAGGAGAATTTTGATTAGGAATATTATATTTTTTCCCAATGGCATTACTTGCTCTTTTTTTGGCAAAATTTAAAAAATCAGTTTTTGAAGTTTGTAGATATACAATGATTTTAATATTGTTATTTATATTGCTGACACAACCTCTATATAAAACTATATTTTCAAATTATGAAAATATTTGTAATGCAAAAGTAGTAAATTTCTCGAGTGATGAGACTTGTTTTAAGATTTTTGAAAATCATAATGAATTTCCAGATTTTTATTAATAGAGACCTATTAAAAAATAAATTAATTATGTAAAGAAATATAAAAAAACAGCCGTTGGCTGTTTTTTTTATTCTCACATAACTAACATTTCTAATTCAGAAATATCAATTCATTTATCCTTTGCCTCCGTTAAACTCGTCATAATGTTATCATAATCATAGCCGGCATGTCATTCTGCATCCATGTAATCTTTTATTTTTCTATACAGTTTTGCGTGGTGAATTTCATTTTTTAATACATTTAGAATTTCAGATAATTCTGATATATTCTCATAATCTGCTTGTAATTCTTGAAAATTTAATTTTAATGATGCTGTTTCATAAAGCGTCGAATCAAAAATATCATTTTTATAAGTATTTTTGATTTCAGCAATTTTTGTTCTGACCTTTGATGAAAAGATCCCCGCACGAAATTCATATATTTGTTGTTCAAATGAATCGACCTTCATTCACAGAGATTTTGCTTTCTCTAATTTATTAAAAATATCAATAAATTTGTTTGACGAAATAAGATTACTTTCTGGTAATTCTGTAATTAAACGTGAAATTTCATCGATAAGTTCGTAAGAATAATCTCACATCGCTTCAATATCCATTTTTAGTTTAAATTTTTGTTTTTTTTCTTCCATATGAAATTTTGTTAATAGTTTTACAAATTTTATCATACAATTCATAAAAAAGCAAAGAAGCAGCTATTAAGCTGCTTCTTGAGTTATCACCCGTTGATTCATTTTAGATATTTTACTATCTAGAAGAACCAGCGGTGATTTTAATTTTTTTAACAGTTTGATTCGCTCTTCTGTTAAATGTATAACAGAAGCGACAAATGCTTTATTTTGGTATTTGTCGTGAATCATATTTGACAGTTTTAATGTCATTTTCGGCGTTGCTGTGCGATAAATTTTGTTTTTTTTCTTTCTCGAACTCAATATTCTTATTGATTTCTCGATTTTTCTGAGCTGATTTTTCTTCTTGCGAAGATATTTTCTTTCAAACTCTAACTCTTCATCTAATAATTCTTGAGTATGAATCTCCATGTTTATACTCCCTTTTATGTTTGAGTTATATATAAAATATATCAAAATATGAATATTGCAATATTATTTCCGTTTTTTAATAATTTTTGATTTTTTTTATATTTTTCTTAAGATTTACTTAAGAATAGAAACTATTATCTAGTTATATATTTAACAATTAAAATAAAAATTATGACAAAATTCGATTATGATTTAGTAATTATAGGAGCTTGAAGTGCTGGATACCCAACTGGAATGTACGCAAGCCGTTATAAAATTAAAAACCTAATTATTTGAGGTCAACCAGGAGGAGCTTTAGCTACTTCACATAAAGTTGAAAACTACCCTGGAACTATTTCAGCTTCAGGAAAAGAGATTATGGATAATTTTAAAGATCACGCAGTTGGTGCAGGATCTGAAATTTTGGAAGAAATGGTAACTGAGTTAACAAAGCATGATACGCATTTTCATATTAAAACATCTTCAGGAAAAGAATTTACATCAAAATATGTAGTTCTCGCAACTGGAAATAATTATAGACATCTCGGAGCAAAAGGTGAAGAAGAAATGCTTGGAAAATGAGTTTCTTACTGTGCTACTTGTGATGGAATGTTCTTTAAAGGAAGAGATGTAGTTTTAGTTGGTGGATGAAACACTGCCCTAACAGAAGCTTTATATCTAGCTGAAATTTGTAATAAAGTGTATATCGTTCACAGAAGAGATACATTCAGAGCAGAAGATATTTGGGTTGAACAAGCTAAAAAAATTGAAAATATTGAATTTGTACTCAACGAAGAAGTTGATGAAATTTCAGGAAAATTCTTTGTAGAAGAAGTGAAATTAAAATCTGGAAAAGTATTAAAAGCTGATGGGATTTTTGTCGCCGTTGGTTCTGATGCAAATACAACACTAGTAGATCATATGAATCCAGAAAAAGATGATGAAGGATGTTTAGTAGTTGATGCAAGACAAGAAACTACTATTCCAGGGTTGTTTGCTGCTGGGGACGTTACTACGAACTCAAACAAGTTTAAACAAACAATTATGTCTGCTGCTGAAGGATGTTTAGCTGCTGATTCAATTCACGAAGAAATATTAAGAGGAGAGTAAAATCTCTTCTTTTTTTATTATCATCGTTTCATAGCTAGTTAGAATCCATCAGACCTTCGGCCAGCTTCCTTTATAAAAGAAAGCCATGAGAAGTAGTTTTAACTTTTTTCTGAGCTCCTTCCTTTGTCAAAGGAAGGTCCCGAAGGGGGATGGATTCTGGAAATGTGATTCTATTTTCTTTCGTCAGAAGAGTAAAGCAGTTACGAAAAATAGAGCTCTCAAAAAAAAGCTATAAAACGTTTGTTTTATAACTTTTTTATTTTTGGTTAAATTTTTTCTTATTTTCCGTATTGAGCAGCATCTCCAAGAGCTTCTTCAATTCTGATTAATTGGTTATATTTTGCAATTCTATCAGTTCTTGAAAGAGAACCAGTTTTGATGTACCCAGTATTTAAAGCAACTACTAAGTCAGCAATAAATGTATCTTCAGTTTCACCAGATCTGTGAGAAACTACAGAGTTCATTCCAGCTTCCGTTGCCATGTTAATAGCATCGATAGTTTCAGAAACTGAACCAATTTGATTTAGTTTAATAAGAATAGAGTTCCCTGCTTTTTGATCAATCCCCATTTGTAATCTTTCAATGTTTGTAACATATAGATCATCACCAACAATCATACATTTTTCACCAATTCTTGTAGTCATCTCTGTCCATCCAGCAAAGTCATCTTCTTCCAGACCATCTTCGATAGAAATAATTGGGAAATCAGCAACTAATTCTTCATAGAAATCAATCATTTGAGTTGAAGTAAGTTTTTTACATTCACCAGCAAGATTATACATTCCGTCTTCGAAGAATTCAGAAGCAGCACAATCTAAAGCTAATTTAATTTGATCCGTGTTGTATCCAGCTTTTTCGATAGCTTCAACAATAACTTCAAGAGCTTCTCTGTTTGAACCTAAGTTTGGAGCGTATCCACCTTCGTCCCCTACAGAAGTAGCCATTCCTCTTGTTTGAAGAAGTTTTTTCAGGTTGTGGAAAACTTCCGCCCCCATTTGAACTGCTTCTTTGATTGATTTTGCTCCAACTGGAACAATCATAAATTCTTGAATATCAACAGTATTATCTGCGTGTGAACCACCGTTAATAATGTTCATCATTGGGAAAGGAAGAACTTTTCCTTCACCTTTTGTAATATATTTCCAAACTGGAGTATTTTCAGAATTTGCAGCAGCAACTACAAATGCCATAGAAACACCTAAAATAGCGTTTGCCCCTAAATTTGATTTATTTTTTGTTCCGTCTAATGCTAATAAAGCTGCATCTAAAGCTCTATAATCAGCAAATTCTTTTCCTGTAATTTCTTCAACAATTTGATTATTTACATTTGAAACGGCTTTTAAAACACCTTTTCCTAGAAATCTTGATGTATCTCCATCTCTTAATTCTAACGCTTCGTGCACACCTGTAGATGCTCCAGAAGGTACAATAGCTCTCCCCATTACTCCGTTTGTAGTTACTTCAACTTCAACAGTAGGATTCCCTCTTGAATCAATTACTTCTCTAGCAAATACTTTATCTATTTTATACATAAAGACTAAATTTTAATGATATAAATACATACTTTCTTTTATTGGGTGAAATATAAGAAATATCCCATGAATTTTTAATATCCCTTCCGACCTACGGCCACCTTCCCTTCATCCGAAGAGAAGGAATAGTATTTTTATTTTTCTGTTAATCTTTTACTTCTTCCTTTTCCAAAGGAAGTGCCTGAAACGAAGTGAAAGGCGATGGATTAGAACCGAATGACACCTGCTTTAGAATTATTTTCCTAACAAATTAACCCCGGTCATTTCAGATGGAATTTCTATTCCCATATTTGCGAGAATAGTTGGAGCTAGGTCTTCTAATCCTCCTTCTTCTTCGATTTCACAAACTTTTCAATTAGATACATACCAACAAGGAACTGGAAGTGTTGTATGAGCTGTTTTTGGTGACTCAGCAGTTCACATTTCTTCACAGTTTCAATGATCTGCTGTAATGAGAAGATCTATATCATTTTCTTTTGCATGAGCGATTATTTCTAAGACAACTTCATCCAGCGTTTCTACTGCTTTTATAGCAGCTGGAAGTGATCCTGTATGCCCTACCATGTCTCAGTTTGCAAAATTCACAACCGTAAAATCATTTTCAGCTGATTTTTCTAAAAATACATCTCTAATTTCGTATGCACTCATTGCTGGATCTAAATCATACGTTGCTACTTTATGCGATGGACATAATTCCCAAGATTCTCCAGTATAGGCTTCATGTTTTCATCAGTTGAAAAATTTTGTAACGTGAGCAAATTTTTCAGTTTCTGCTAAGTGCATTTGCTGTAATCAAGCATTTGAAATAACTTCTGCCAATACATTTTTTGGAGTATCTGTCCCAACAAAAACATTTTCTGAATATTCAGGATAATAATTTGTCATCGTCGAGAAATAAAGATTTTTGATTTTTTCTCTTTGAAATCCGTCGAAATTTACATCAGTAAAAGCTTGCGTCATTTGTCTTGCTCTATCTGAACGATAGTTTAAGAAGAAAACTGCATCATTTTCAGAAATGGTTTTCCCTTTTTCAAATAATACTGGCTCTACAAATTCATCGTATTTTTCTGAATCGTATGAATCTTCAATATATTGAGTTACTGATTTATCAGTTTGAGAATTTTCTGATGTAATAGTTGAGTATACTTTTTCGATTCTTTCCCAGTTATTGTCTCTATCCATTGCAAAATATCTTCATGAAACACTCGAAATAGTTACATTTTTATATGCTTCTAAGAATTTTTCTAATTCCTGAGATAATTCTAAAGCTGAATTATAAGCGATATCTCTTCCATCTAAAAATAAATGAAGTGAAATTGAAATATTTGATGGAATAATTTTTATCATTTCTAAAAGTTGATCCCCATGAGCATGAACTCACCCTGGACCAAAAAGTTGAAATAAATGAAGAGTAGAATTATTTTTTTCTACATGTGAAATACCATTTTGAAAAGATTCAATATTTTTAAATTCATTTTCAGAAAATAATTTTTCTATTTTTGGTAATGATTGAAGCAAAATTCTTCATGAACCAATAGTTAAATGTCCAACCTCAGAATTTCAAATTTGTCCATCTGGAAGTCATACAAATTCTCATGAAGCACCGAGTTCTGAATATGGTGCTGCGAACATTTTATCAAATGTTGGAGTTTGAGCTTGTACAATACTATTTTCATCTAATGTATCGAAATTAATTCAAAAACCATCTAATATAATTAAAGCCGTTTTTTGTATTTTTCCCATATATAGTGTTTCAATAATTTTTAAAAGCACAGTTTATTGAAAATCAATATTTTTACAAAGGAAAAATTATTTTTTTAATTTACAACAATCAATAGATGTTTAAAAATAATTTTCACAAAAAAAAGAGCATAATTTTTGCTCTTTTTTTAAACAATCTGCACACCATCAATAGATTGTTTTGTCTCCTTACGAGAGACACAGATATAGTAACATTATAAAATTTTGTTGTCAAAAACTTTATAATTATTCTTAGCTTTTGAAAAATTTATTTTTCTTTTTTATCCAATCATCTGACTGTCTTACTAGATTTGATGCTTCAGATTTATTTTCTAAAACTTCTTTTAATGCTTCTTCCGTAAATATAGTATTTTGACTTCATTTAAATAAAATTAAATATTTATCTTTTGAAGTTTCAAGATAGCTTTTAACATACTTTCATGCTTCATTTGATTTGAGAAATGTGTTTATTTCCCCTGAATACCTGTTAACTTTTAATGATTCACATAAATACTTCATTTCTGGTCAAACGGTAACCACAGAGTCAGAATGTTTTACAAAATCTAGCAACCCTTCATGACGGTCTTTTGAAATATTTCATAATTCTCTCATATCTCATAGAACAAGCATAACTTTTCTGTCAGGATAGACCTCATCACGCAGTTTATAAGTATTTTCAATCATTTGAGTCATACTTGCAGGCGCAGCATTATAAGAAGAATCAATTAATAATGACTTATGAATTCATGAAAATGTTTGAAAACGACCCGGCTGATTTTGTAATGAAAACTTATAAGTATTTTCTGTTAAATCTCATCATAGATCTTTAAATATTTGTAACCCGAGTGCAACATAAACAAGGTTTTCAATTCAAAATAAATTCACTGAAATTTCTTTTTCATCAAAAACAAATGAAGATAAAATTTGTGAATTATTTGCAGAAAGCTTTACATTATTTACTTGAGGGAAAAATTGTTTTTCTTGATTAAATTCAGAAAATATTTTTTCTAAATATTCATCATTTTCTCATAAATAAATCTTCTTTTTTGCTACTTCTAATAGAATTTTTTTCTCAATTCAAATTTCTTCTTTTGTATTAAAAAATTCTCAATGGACTAAATCTAAACGCGTAAACATCGCATAATCAGGCTCTATAATACTTGTTAAATATTTCATATCACCTGGCGCATCAATCCCATATTCTAAGAAAATAATATCATATGGATTTTTTCCAAATAATACTTTTTTTATAATAATAACAATATTTTTTAATAATGATGAAAATCCTGGTGTGTATTCCGTAATTTCAAATACAGAAAATACTAATCCGAGTTCTGAGTTGAAATTTTTTGGAGATGTGGAAATTCTTTTCTCAGGTGATAATTTTTGAAGGACTTGAGTTACAATCATTCTTCCACTTGTCTTCCCTACACTCCCTGTAATTCAAAGGACAATTGGTTCATGTTTTTTAATATATGTTTTTGCACAAATTCTTAGAAATTTGTAAATAGTTTGTAAAATAATCTGTTTCATAAAGGCGGATTAAAAATATTTTTTTTAGTATAATCAAAAATAATTTTTCCCCAACAAAAAAGGTCGGCTTTGCCGACCTTTCAATATAGATTAAGCTCCTAGTAGCACTTGGCTATAGAGCAAATCAAACCGTTCCTTTTTTGCTTCTTGGTCATCTGAATAGACGACTCTGACTTTTTTTGATTCAAAAGTTTTTGAATCGCGGTGCATATAAAACAATTCAAATGAATGTAGATTATCTATATTCTCGTCTAACTCAGACGCCTGAGAAAGAAGGTTGAATATAAAGCGTTTTTTTGCGCAGTCAGATATATCTTGCAAACTTAGCCAGCTACGAGATTCTCCCTTTTCAGAACCAGGCTTAAATAAATAAGCATTCTGATCTGGAGCGAGACACAAGCGAACTTGAGTAAGATAAAACTCAAATAATTCTGTAATTGCAAGCTTTTGTTCAGCTGGCAATAAATTATTATTTTCAACGAGTTTTAGTACTGCATTACCTGTAGAGTCGGTCATATTATACCCCTTTTTTTATAATAGTTGACCAAAAAGTAATTATATAATAACACAATTATATGAGTTCTCAAAATAATATGATAACCATTACTATTATGGTAATAATATACTTTATATTTATCTCGAAGATTTTATTATTTAAAAATAAAAAAAACCAGCAAATGCTAGTTTTTTTAAGATGATAAATCAAACAGGATGCACACATAAATCTAACAAACTAATAAGTTTTTTAGGATCAATATGTTCATCATTCAAAAATGTTGAAATTTGTAGTTGAGCTTCTTTTTTATCAGAAACTAATTTATCATGTATTTGTGTTGAATAAAAGACCTTCAACATTAACTGATCAGTTAATGTTTTTGAGTTACACATCGACAACATAGAGTTTGTAACACAGGCAATCAAAAACTTTTCGCGTAGCTCAGATGATATAGTACAAAGCCCATCTTTCACGATAAATTCTTTATGCTCTTCATACTCTGTGAGATGCAGGTAATGGATACCATTCCCTAATTGCAATGTTAATTTATTCATCAACATTTCAAAACATCTACCGATATATATGTGATATTCTACAAAATTTAAATTTACCTTCTGTAAAATATTGTTTATCTCATGTTCAGAGAAAACACATGATTTATTATCCAAAACCAATCCCCTTTTTTTATGTACGTAAAAATACTATACAATAAAAAAAACTATTTTCAAGTAATTTGAAAATAGTTTTTTTATTAGAAGTCCCAAGAACCGTTCATTGCACTTGATTGTGCATAGTTTGTAACTGTTGATTCAAAGAAATTCCCTTTTTCCCCGTTATTATCTTGAAGTCTATCTAGATGTTTATAAGGATTTGCTGTAACATCTTCATATAATGGTTTTAATCCAATCATACTCAGTCTTTCATTTGCTAACCATTTTGTATAGTTTTCAATATTAGAATGACTCATTCCAATAATATTTGTTCCAAGTATATGTTTTGACCATTTTATTTCTTGATCTACTGCAACACCCATCATTTCATAAATCATTGCTTCATTATAAACATCTGGAAATTCAACTTTTATTTCTTTAATAATATTCGCAAAAATAGTTACATGAGTTAATTCATCTCTTCTAATATAGTTAATCATTCTATCTGTAGCAACCATTTTTCCTTGATCAGCTAAAGTATCAAAGAATGCAAAACCATTATAGAAATAAATACTTTCAAGTAAGAAATTTCCAATTACTCCTCTAAAGAAATTTTTATCATTTGGATTATCAACAAATTCTTGATAAATATTCCCAATAAATTCATTTCTTTCTAATAAATGTTTATCATTTTTCCAGAAATAATAAATATCATCTCTATCTTGTGAATCAACAACTGTTTCTAAAATAACTGCATACGATTGTGAATGAATTGCTTCTTGATATGCTTGAATCGATAAAATCAAGTTTACTTCAGGAGCAGTAATATAGTCATTAAAGTTTGGTAGATTTACTGTTTGAATAGAATCTAAGAAAATTAAAAAAGATAAAATCCCTTTATATGCTCTTTGTTCTTCTTCTGATAAGTTTTTTAGTTGTACTGCATCTTCTCAAAGCCCAGAAACTTTTTCTGGAAGCCAAAAATTCCCTACCATTACTTGATATAAATTTTTTGCCCAGTTATATTTCGTAGCGTTTAATTGGAATAATCCAGTAGAATTCCCTTTAATAATAGTTCTTGATGCAACATCATCATTTCCCTCTGGGTTAAAAATCAAATTTGCTTTCATTTCAGCCATAACAGTCAAATTATTGAGTAAATTATTTTTCTAGGTTTTTTTGAATAAATTCTGCAAAATCTTTTGCAGATTCAAAGTTTAAATGAACCGAAGCATAACGAATATATGCAACTTCATCTACATGAGCTAGTACTTCTAACACATCTTTTCAAACTTGTTTTGAAGTTACTTCTCATTTACTTCCCCATTTAAATTCTAGTTTACGAATAATATCGTTAATTATTCATACACTCATATTCCTCTTATTTACAGCTTTCAATATAGAATCTTCTAATTTTTCTCTATTATATTTTTCAATTCTTTTTCATGATTTTTCAACCACAAGTGTCATAATTTCCATTTTTTCAAATGTTGTAAAACGATTACGACAATTTTCACATTCTCTTCTTCTACGAATGGTTTTTCCATCATCTGAGGCTCTCGAATCAATTACTTTTGTATTCGGATTTCAACAGTTAATACAATACATACTTTTTTCTTTAATAACTAAACGAAAAAACTAAAAACTAGTATATAGTTTTTATGTTCTTATTCAAATATTTTTCACATAAGGTTGAAGTCTGGTTTTCATATGCAATAATTCTGCTTCAGTAAAACCTTCTCATTCAAAATTTTTATCTAATGTTTTTCCTGGGCGAAAGTTTTGTAAATAATAATTTTTTGCTCAATAAATATTTTTTCATATTTCAATTATATTTTCCAAACTATGAAACTTTTTTATAACCGTTGTACGAAATTCATAATCTATTTTTCCCTCTAACAGTGTAGCTAGAGATTCTTTATATGGATTTTCTGACTCTTGCGTTCAGGTGATTTCTGAAAATTTCCCTAAAGGATTTTTTATATCCATAGCAACATAATCCAGAAGATTATCTTCAATAAGTTTTTGCAATATTTCAGGATTTCTTCCGTTTGTATCAAGTTTTACATAAAATCACATATCTTTAACCTTTTTACAAAATGAGTACAGATCTTTTTGCAGAGTTGGTTCCCCTCAACAAATAGACACTCATTCTAATAATCATTTTCTTGATTCTAAAAAATGAAAAAAGGCTTGTTCCGAAATAAGATTTCACATCTGTTTTTTTACTCACTCTGGTAAAACAAAGTCTGGATTGTGACAAAAAGAACACCTCATATTGCATCACAAAGTGAATACAACACAAGATGTCTTCCCGGGAAAATCAAGCATTGAAAATTTTTGAATTCCTGATAACAACATATTATTTATGTTTAACAACTAAATTCTTCATTAAAACTCGCATTTTCTGTTTTGTCTGTTTTAAAATAATTTCTTGAATAAAATTCTGCTTTTTTCCCCGTATTAAAACTTGTTACTGGCCTATGGTATCACATCACACGAGTATAAATTTCACATTTTGTTCTTTCTACTGTTTTCCCTTCTTTATTTATAAATACAGCTGTCATAATTAAAAAATTATAAATTAAAATTATTATTGAAATTTTTCCTTCTCTTAGAATTAAGGGAAGGTGGTCGAAGACCGGATGGGATATTATCTGGTTTTACCTATAAATACCCCTATCCCCGCTATCGCGGTACTTTCCCCTTCTCAAGGTGGAAAAGGAGTAATATTATATTTTTGTCTCACTGACTGCTTTCATTTTATCAGCATCATCTGTATATTTTTCTCTTAGTTCATTATCGAATTTTTCTCATTCATATCAGATTTCAGAGTCACATTTTGGACAATAATCGTGTTCTCATTGAATATATCCATGTTTTTTACAAATTGAGAATGTCGGACTAATAGTAATATATGGAAGTTGATAATTTGATAATACGGTTTTTACAAAGTTTTTACATGCATCAGAATCTTTGAGTCTTTCCCCCATATACATATGAAGAACCGTTCCTCATGTATATTTACATTGAAGGTCATTTTGTTTTTCTAATGCCTCAAATGGATCATCAGAATAGCCAACCGGTAATTGTGTAGAATTTGTATAATACGGTGCTTCTTCTGTACCAGATTGAATAATATCTGGCATTTGTTTTTTATCTTCACGTGCAAATCTATATGTAGTTCATTCTGCTGGAGTTGCTTCCAGATTATATAAATTTCCAGTTTCTTCTTGGAAATCTTTTAAAATATCTCTCATATAATCTAATACTTCTGTTGCAAATTGTTTTCACCATGCAGTGGAAATATCTTCACGCCCGTTAGTAAAGTTTAGAATTGCTTCATTCATCCCATTAATCCCAATAGTTGAGAAATGATTTCTAAACGATGGTAAATATCTTTTTGTATATGGGTATAAGCCATTATCAAGCCATTGTGTAATTGTTTTTCTTTTAAGTTCAAGTGATGTTTTTGCTTGTTCCATCAAGTAAGCAATTTGTTTTTTAAATGCTTCTTCATTTCCATCTTGGTTATAACCAATTCTTGCAAGATTTAGAGTTACTACCCCGATAGAACCCGTCATTTCAGAAGAACCAAAGAGTCCTCAACCTCTTTTTTCAAGTTGTGTTAGGTCGAGTTGTAAACGACAACACATCGAACGAACAGCTCCTGGTTTGTATGCATCTGGATTTTCTACATTTTCATAGGTTCCATCATCTTTTTCTACTCTTTTAAACTGACTTCAGACAAAGTTTTGGAAATATGGAAGTCCATATTTTGCTGTCATTTCAAAAAGTGAATCAATATCTGGGTCATTCCATGGGAAATCTGGAGTAATGTTGTATGTAGGAATTGGGAAGGTAAATACACGTCATTTATTATCCCCTTTTACATAAACATCAATCAACGCTCTGTTGATAATTTTCATTTCATCTTCCAATTCACCATATTTCTTTTTGTAGTAACCATTATCAATTCCTCCTAAAAATAATGCTTTTTCTTTCAAGTCTTCTGGACACGTCCAATCAAGAGTAATGTTTGTAAATGGTGTTTGTGTCCCCCAACGACTTGGTACATTTAAACCAAAAATGAAATTTTGCATTTGTTGATATACATATTTATAGGTTTTACTATAAATAAATTGTTCTCTTTGATGTTCATTTGGAAATTGTGCTCCGCAATCAATTAATTCTTGTTCGATTCCTTCTTTAAATTTATGAACAAATGGTGCTAAGTATGTATCAAATGATGAAAATGCTTGAGCTCATGCCCATTCGTTTTGAAGTGTTCAAAGAAAATTAATCATTTGATTCACTGCAGCTTGAAGATTATTTGCTGGTGCTGAATCAATTCTATTATCACAACCATTAAAACCTTCTTCTAGTAAGCCTCTTAAACTCCAACCGGCACAATATCCACAAAACATATCTAAATCATGGATATGCATATCTCAGTTCCTATGTAAGTTTCCAATTTCAGCAGGATAAATATGTGACAACCAATAGTTTGCTGTAACTTTACCAGAAACATTTAGAATTAAACCCCCGAGAGAATAACCAGAGTTTGCATTTGCATTAACTCTCCAATCTGAACGGTCTAAATATTCATCCATAGTTCCCGCAACTTCGATAACAACATTTTTATCAGATCTTGCTTCATTTCTTTTTTGTCTATATAAAATGAAACTTTTTGCCACAGAATCATGCCCTGCTTTGATTAAAATTTCTTCCACAGCATCTTGTAGTATTTCAACACTTGGAATAGATGTTCCAACTTTTGATTCTACAAGTGCCACAATTGTGTTTGTCATTGAAGAAACATCTTCAAATCTATCTCCGCCAACTGATTGAATCGCTTTCTCTAAGACCTTCTCTATTTTCATTTTGTCGAATGTCACAATAGCCCCATTTCTTTTTTTTACCTTATAGATAGCCATAAAATCAATAGTTACTTAAATTAAAAAACTGATTAGCACATATAGTGTTCATCTATTTCTAAATATAACAATATATGGTGTTTTTCCAAGTAAAAAAGTATTGACTTTTTATGAAAATATTTCGGTTTTTCCCAATATCTTGTATGTAATGCCAAAACAAAATACAATATGTATTTTTATATTTTTTTATACAGAAAAACGACCCCAATATATTGGGGTCGTTTTATATACATATACAAGATTAAAAATATTCTCCTTGTTATTCTAAAAATATTTCATACTATATATCTACCTGGGCAAGGTGTCATGTAAATGACGAAAAGACCCATACTACAGTCCGTAGTATGGGTCTTTTCATTTCAGTGATTTTCCTAGCACAATAACATAGTTGTCCATGACACAAATGATCATAGCACAAATCAAACAAATAAGTTTCAAAATAACCAAAGCGTTTTATTTACAAATCCTGATTCTTTTTTAATTACTAAAATTATGTATTTATACAAAAAATATATAAACTGAATAACCCATATTCAATATACTGCTAAAGAAATTTCTGTCATATAACTTCCTCCTGAACAAGCATATGTAAAACTCGGCATTAAAAGAAGGATTGAAAATATAAATAATTTTTGCATAGTTATTTGTTATGTAATATTTTTAAATTTATCCATTATTTACTTGCTAACTTTAAATTAAAAACCTGTTTATTTTAAATTTTTATTCACCCAAACTCAAATATCAGCTAATAACGGAGACAGTTTTTTTCCTGTATCTGTTAATGTATATGTAACTTTTGGTGGGATTGTCGGATAGACACTTCTGTTAATAATACCATTTTTTTCTAAATTTCTTAATTCATGCGTCAATACTTTCTGACTAATTGAAGGAATACGCCTAAGAAAATCTCATGTTCTTATTCATCAATCTTGCAAGTGCCATAAAATTATTACTGCCCATTTACTTCAAATCACATTTAACAAGGATTGAACTGGACAAAATTTAATTTTCTTAAAATTACTCATTCTTATAAATAAACTATTATTACATAAATGTTAGTATAAAACTTTTATATCCCTACTTGAATTATACTCTAAGTTAGATATATTCAAAAATTAGTTGCAAGCAACTAATTTTTTATACTTAATAGAAAAATTATGAAGAATACTGCCTTAATTTTAGTTGATTTTCAAAACGATTATTATGATGATTTCAAGGGCTCGAGATTTCCTTTAAAAGATTTTCGAGAAAAAACAATAAAAGCTCGAAAAGTATTAGATGCTTTTAGACAGAAGAATATACCTATTTATCATATAAAACATGAAAATCTTTCAAAAAATTCAAAATTTTTTTCTTATGAATCTATGTGAACAAACTTTGATTCTTTACTTGAACCTAAAAAAAATGAATATATTATAACAAAAAGATATGCAAATAGTTTTAGAGATACGAACTTAAAAGAACTATTAAATAATCAAAAAATAGATAATTTAATAATAATGTGAGCGATGAGTCATATGTGTATAGATTCTACAACAAGAGCTGCTTACGATTATTGATTTCATTGCACTGTTCTTGAAGATATTTGTGCCACACATGATATAGAATCATGTTGACAATTCATAGATCATAAAAAAGTCCATGCTGCTTTTATGCATGCTTTAAATTTTAGTTTCGCTGAAATAACAACTAGCGAAAAAATATTAAATTAATATAATTATCAATTTTACGTCAAAAAACTTCTCAATAAATTGAGAAGTTTTTTAATTCTTAATTACCCACTACAACTTGCACATTCTTTTACTTCAAGAGACATAGATCTCACGTAGTAAACAGTTTTAATCCCTTGTTTCCAAGACTTCATGTAGTATCTGTATAGGTCAGCTGGAGATGTTTGTTGTGGGTTGATAATCCATTCGAACGAAGCCGATTGGTCAATCCATTTGTAAACTACCGACATCATATCGATAACATCTTCCATATCCATGTTTACGTATTCTTTATAGTACCAGAAGTTTTCTTTTGTTAAGTTTGGAGCAACTACAACAGAAGGCGCAACTGAGTTTGTTTCTACAAAGTATTTTTTATAAATAGGAAGCATCGCAGCTGTTGTCCCAACTACTCCTGCTGTAGAAGTGTTTGGAGCTGGTGCTAAGTGGTAAGCAAAACGCATACCGTCTTTTTTAATATTTTTGATTAATTTAGACCATTTATCTCACATTGCTGAATTTTCTTGGAACCATTTTTCATCTTTTCCAAGAATAATCCCTTTTGACCATTCTGATCATTCGTAAATTTCATAAGTTCCTTTTTCAGCAGCAAGTTCGTTTGAAGATTTGAATGTATGATATGCAAATAATTCCATAACTTCATCCATTTTTTCTCTTGCTTCAACAGAATCGTAAGCAAGATGATTTACTGCTAAATATTCAGCTACTCATAGGAAACCTACTCATACTGATCTATATTTTTTTGCTGTAAGCTCTGCTTCTTTGATTGGATAATAGTTTAGATCAATTACATTATCTAATATTCTCATCACAACTGGAGTAACTTCTTCGATATCTTTTGGAGTATTTACTTTGGCAACATTAAGAGATGCTAAGTTACATACTACTGAATCACCTGGTTGATATTTAATAACAATTTGTCCGTCTTCAATAGCTTCTTCAACATATTTTGAAGCAGAAGTATTTTGACAGATTTCAGTACATAATTGTGTAGAATAAATATTCCCCGCGTGTTTATTTGGGTTCAATTTATTTACTGTATCTCTATAGAAAACGTATGGCATACCTGTTTCTACTGTAGATTTCATGAATTTTTTGAATAAGTCTTTTGCTTTAACTTTTTCGTTTAATTTTAGTTTTGGATTATTTTCACATTCTAAGTAGAACGCTTCAAATTCTTCAGAAAAACAATCTTGAATTTGTTTTCCAGTCAGATCACGAACTTCTTTTGGATCCATCAGTGTCCAATCTCCATCTGACTCAACTCTTTTCATGAATAAGTCTGGAATTGAAACAGCTGGGAATACATCAAATGCTTTTCTTCTGATATCACCAGTTTCAGTTTGTAAGTCTAGGAAATCATAGATATCTCTATGCCACATATCAAGTGTAACTGAAATAGCTCACGCTCTTGCACCAAGTTGATTTACCGCGATTGCTGTATCGTTAATAACTTTAATCCAAGGATTGACTCATCCTGATACTCCTTGAACTCCTCTAATTGTTCCACCTCTTGAACGGATATTCCCAAGATACACACCAATACCTCCACCAAATTTAGAAATTTGAGCCATATTTTCAACATTGTGATAGATTCCTCTTAGGTCATCATCTACGTTTAATTTAAAACATGAAGATAATTGATGATAATTTGTTCTAGAATTTAGAAGAGTTGGCGTAGGAAGTGAGATTTTCCCTGTTGCACAATATTCATAAATTTTGAATGCTGTTTCTAATCTTTTTTCTTCAGGTTCTGGAATAGCTAAGAATAAAGCTGCACTCATGTACATTTCTTGAGGTAATTCTTTGACTACTTTATTAGGATTTAACAGATATCTTTTATTATACATCATCATAGTTGTATAATTGTAACTTAGATCTGTTTCTTTATTTAATTTTTTCCCGGCAGCAAGAATATCTTCTTTTGAATAATAATTATAAAAATCTTTATAATATAATCCTCTTTCGATATATTCATCAAATAATTTAACATACGCTTTTGGTTCATAGATTTTTTTAATATCCATTCCTCTATTATTTGACGCTTGTTTATATAAATCAATAAGAGCTAATCTCCCTGCGATATATTGCCAAGAAGTATTTTCAACAGAAATCAGGTCAACTGCAGATTTGATCATCATTTTTAAAATATCGTCAGTTTTCATGTTTTCTACAACATATTTTTTCAAACTATCTGATAATTCTTCAAATTTACAAGTTCTTGCTAAACCATAACTTACTCTTTTGTAAGTTTCTTTTACTTTATAAATATCAAATGCTTCTTTTGAACCATCTTTTTTTACAATTTTTAATGTATTTGATTCGATTTTCTTTTCGAGTTTTTCTTTTCTTTTTTCTCTCTTTTTTCTTCTTTCATCTCTATATAAGATAAAATGTTTTGCAACATCATAGAGCTTCATATCCATTAGTTCAATTTCTACGGCATCTTGGATTTGTTCAATCGATGGAATATTATCGTGTTCTGATGCTAACGCTTGTGCTTCAAGCTTAATCAACATTTTATCACAAACTTCCTCTACAAGATTTAAGTCCCCAGTTTGAACAGACTCAACAGCCTTTTCGATTACTCTTTCAATTCTAGTTCTATCAAAAGGAACTAGTTCCCCTTCTCTTGTTTTAATAACTTTTAAGACCATAGTAAATTGTTAGTGTTAATACCTGTTTAAATCTATTCATTTTTGAAGAAATCGCTACAAATATTTATACAAATTTTGCACTTTCTGTTAAAAACTCAAAAGCAATTTGAAGCTAAAGAGAATTTTTCTCATTTTAGAATAAAATTATCATATATATATAAAATTTTCTCTTGACTCAAGACTTAATTAACTTTCTAGAAGCATAGGTATTGACAGAACTTCAGTCTATTATGAATAATATTTTGACATACTATTTTTATAATCTATAATTAATTCACTATTATGGCTAGGAGAAATATAAATGAATAATTATCAAAGTCTCTTTGGTGAAAAATTTATTGAGATCCGTTCAGATATTCCAGAAAATACAAAAATAATTGAAAATCGAATTCTTATCCGAGCGGTTACCATGTGTAGTACTGTTGTTTTAGAATTACAGAATCAATATTCTGACTGTAATACTGCAGAGGCGTTGAAAATAAACACCCTACTATCTGAATTGCATCGAAATAATTCATTAACAAAAACATTTAATCCTGGACGAATGGAATTTTTTGTTTCACTTACACAGCGAGCAGGAAATTATGTTGGTTTTGATATTTGTACCAATGAGCAAGAAACTCTCGAGTATCTCTGTTTAGCTGGTGGACGAACTCAAACCATGAAAACGATTGAGAAATATCATCAATCAACAAACTATAACAAGTTCAAAAAAGCCTATCATCGTGCTACTATAAATGAAGCTGCTGTTTTAATAATGGCAAGCGACAATAGTATCACTGATGAAGAAGCTGAAAATAAAGCCGAAAGCAGCATTTACCAATTCAATGAAATCGCTTTTCATGGATGGGATAATCGTCTCTTTCTGGAAAAAATACTCAATTGTCATGAACAACATTGAGCAAATAAAAAAATCCTGTGTACGCAGGATTTTTGTTTTATTGATTTATTTCAGGTTTATCGAGTGCGAGATTTTGGAATTCTCCTCAAGCTTCACCTTCTGTAATTTTTAATACATCCTTATCTATTAGTGCAAATTTTTTATTTACTTCATTGTAATGAGAAACTGTAGTTCAGAGGCTTTTTCACATTTTTTCAAGATAGATTTCATAGGCTTCTAGATGTTTCCCTAGTTTTCAAACTTGTTTTTGAATATCTTTTGCCGCTTCTTCTATTTGTAGAGCTCTGAGTCATTGCATTACTGTTTGCAAGTATGCATAAAAACTGGTTGGACTGACGATAATAACCTTCTTTTCCTTAAATGCATATTCTATTAAATCTCATGATGAAAGTGTTCAAACTTTGTTTACGAGTAAGTCATAATACATTCATTCACTTGGTAAAAACATAAATGCAAATTCCATCGTTCCCTCTTCTGGGTGAATATATTTACTGGTTTCATCAATTCTTTTTTTCAGATCATTACGAAATTCTTTTTCATATATTTCCTTTTCAGTTTTTGTTTCTGCTTCTAGGATTCTATTATAATTTTCAAGAGAAAATTTCGAGTCTATTGGAATAATTTTATCTTTTACAAAAATCACAGCGTCAACTATTTCTCCATTTTTAAATCAATATTGAAGTTTATAGTTTTCTGGAGGCATGATATTTTTTAAGGTATTTTCTAAAAAATATTCTCATAAAACTCCTCTTTGTTTCGGATTTTTTAAAATATTTTCTAATCCTTCAAGTTGTCCTCAAATATCTTTAATTTGTTTATTTGTTTCTTCCAATGAAGATAATTTTTTTGTAATTTCTTCTATTTTTTTTGTCGATTCTGAAGAAATTTTTGAATTTGTCGCAAAATTTCTCTGCATATTGTTATTTGATTCTCATAATTTGAGTTCAATCATTTTATTCATATGCAAAATTTGATCTTGTAACATTTTTAATTCTCAAGAATTTGATTTTGATTCTGTTTTTCTTGAAAGAAGGTAAAAAATAACTCCTATCAAAAAAGTAACCAAGATAATTAATTTTACTTCTAAGGACATATCTAAACTTTTTTATAAATAAATTTTTAAAATTTTATTATTTTTTCGCAATAATTAACTTAACTCACGTATTACAAATGGAATAATAGTTCCTGCATCTGCATATTCTTCTGGAAGGTTTTTCAAAATTCATTCAACTTGTTTTGAATCATATCCCATATTCACTAAAGTATCAAGAATAGATTGAAATAAATTTTGTTCGATTGTTACCTTTCAATTTTGTTTTTCCTCAGTTTGAGTTACTGAAATTCAGAAGTCTTTATCTTTCATTTCAATGACAATTTTTTCTGCCATTTTTTTTCAAATTCATTTTACCGATTCAATAGTTTTATTATCTTGATCAGCTAATGCTTGTACCAATCTATCTAAGCCAAGAGAAAGTATTTGCATAGCAACCTTTCCTCAGATTCCAGAAATCTTAATTAATTCTGTAAAAACTTTTTTTTCAGATTTTTCTAAAAAACCAAATAAACTTTGATTATTTTCAGTAATATGCTGATAAATATACATTTTAACATTTTCTTCCAATGCTAATCTTGTATATGTTCCTTCGTGTATTCCAACTCCGTAACCAACTCATCATGATGTAAGAATAGTCATTTCATGAAAATCTAAATCAAGCACACTTCCTTCTAGGTATTGAATCATATTTGAAAAATATTAAAATATTATACTCAAAGTATATAAAATATATATAAAAAAGTCAAAAAGCTTTTCGCTTTTTGACTTTTTTCTCATTTTTAATTTTCAGATACTGTTTTTGTTGGATCCTCACAAGAAACTCCTCCAGTATCCTTAGTTCTACAATATTTTCATCCTGAAGCCTTTAGTTGCCCAAGAATAGGAGCTAAACTTCCAGTTGAAACTTTTTCTGAATATGTTAAATGTGCAATATATTCAGTTCATGCAGGAAGTGCAGCAACATCTAATGGATTACTTATTCATGTTATTTCTTGAATTGGTTTATTGAGATCTAAATCTGCCGCTCCTGTAAGAACACCCAATTTTCTTCCTGTTGGATATGCAAATCTAATATCATAATCCGTTGCGAAAGAATCAGATATAGTTTCCAATGCAACTGGTGTACTTGGTTTTTCTTCTAAAAGTGTTAAAAGTTGATAATATTTCTTATTACTTGTCATATAATATGTGAAATATTTTCAATCTCCTGGATCAGTTCATTCTTTTGAATATTGAATTGTATCTAATATATCTTGTCCTAAAACTCATTGATACGCTAACACTGTCGCACCTGACATAATTTTAATCGCTTCATCAGGTACTGGCAATCTTCTATTTGCTGAATACATTGTTAACCCGTTACTCATCCCTTCTAATTGTGCTTTTCTATTTGTATCTCTCACTCAAGTGATGTATGAACTATAACTCACAAATCACACAGCAGAAAGAATTGATAATATAGTTACTACTACCAATAATTCTACTAATGTAAATGCTGATTTTTTGAAAATTTTCATTATTTTTTCTTAAAATTAATCTCTTGACAAATTGTATAAAGAAACCCGAAAAAAACAATCAATTTTGCTTGACCTAAGATATATGTGTTTTTTGATTTACAAATAATGTTGCTTATGGCAAAGTGAACGAAAAACTTTTTTTGAAAATCTGTTTTTTTGAATATAATCTCTTGGTTTTAAATTGTTATATAAGAAAGAAACTATGATAGATCAAATAATAAAGTCAATTTTTGGTGACCCTAGCGAAAAGAGAGTGAAAGAAATTTCAAAAATTATATCAAATATTCATCAAGCAGAAGTTCAGTTTGAAAACTATACTCTTGATGACGTAAAAATGAAAACTGCTGAATTTAAAAGCATGTTTGAATGACTAGATTTTCAAAATGCAGAAGATTCTGCAAAAATTTCTAGTATTTTAGAAGACATCAAAGTTGATGCTTTTGCATTAGTAAAAACAACTTGTAAACTTATTTCTGGACAAACATTTGAATTATCAGATGGGAGAAGTGTTACATGGAACATGATTCCATACGATGTTCAACTTATTGGTGGACTGTCGATTCATTCAGGATCAATTTCAGAAATGAAAACTGGTGAAGGGAAAACATTAGTAGCAACACTTCCTTCATATTTAAATGCCCTAACAGGAAACACAGTTCATGTTGTAACTGTAAATGATTACCTAGCAAAAAGAGATTCTGAAGAAATGGGAATTCTTTATAATGCCCTTGGTTTAACTGTAGGTATGGTTTATAGCAATCAAGCAAAAGAAGAAAAAAAATCAGCATATGACTCAGATATCGTCTATGCAACAAATAATGAACTTGGGTTTGATTACCTAAGAGATAACATGGTTGTTAAAAGTGAAAATAAAGTTCAATCAAAATTATTTTTTGCTGTTATTGATGAAGTAGATTCAATTCTTGTTGATGAAGCAAGAACTCCTTTGATTATTTCAATGCCAGACAACGAACCGACAAGTAAATATGAAAAATTTGCTGTTTTAGCAAAAAATTTAGAAAAAGGACAAGATTATAAAGTAGATGAAAAACAAAAAACTGCTACTCTAACAGAAGCAGGGATTGAAAAAATCGAAAAACTTCTACATATTGATAATATCTATGTTTCTGCTCATTATAATGATCTACATCACATAGAAAATTCTCTAAAAGCAATGGCTGTTTACCATAAAGATAAAGATTACCTAGTAAATGGTGATGATGTTATGATTATCGATGAACATACTGGGAGAGTATTAGCCGGAAGAAGATATTCTGAAGGATTACACCAAGCAATCGAAGCAAAAGAATGAGTACAAATTCAACAAGAATCAAAAACTCTTGCTTCAATTACATTTCAAAATTATTTTAGAATGTATTGGAAACTTGCTGGGATGACTGGTACTGCAAAAACAGAAGAAGAAGAATTTTATAAAGTATATGGTTTAGAAACTCTTGTTATTCCTACAAACAAACCTATTGCTAGAAAAGATGAAAAAGATTTACTTTTTAAAAACGAAAAAGGTAAATTTGATTATGTAGTAGATCTTATTAAAGAATTACATGAATCTGGACAACCAATTTTAGTTGGGACTGTTTCAGTAGAAAAATCAGAATATTTAAGTGAAAGATTAAAAAAAGAAAATGTTCCACATAAAGTTCTTAATGCAAAACACCACGAACAAGAAGCTGAAATTGTAGCTGAAGCTGGTCAAAAATGAGCAATTACTATTGCAACAAACATGGCAGGGAGAGGGACAGATATTAAGCTTGGTGAAGGAGTTTGCGAACTTGGAGGTCTTATTATTCTTGGAACTGAAAAACATGAAACAAGAAGAATCGATAACCAACTAAGAGGTCGTGCATGAAGACAAGGTGATCCTGGAATGACGCAATTCCTTATTTCACCAAACGATGAAATTATGAGAATATTTGGTGGTGATAAAATTTTCGGAGTATTTAATTCTCCAATGTTTGATTCCCTTCCAGATAATGAACCACTGAGTCAAAGTTCAATGCTTACAAGAAAAGTTGAAGGCGTTCAAAAACAAGTTGAAGGACATAACTTTGATGTTAGAAAACATATTTTAGAATATGATGATGTTATCAATAAACACAGAGGAATTATATATCAAAAAAGAAATAAAATTCTAAATAGTGAAAATATTGATGAAGATGTACATGCTTTAATTATTTCTCAAATTACAGAATTTGTATTAGCAGAAGTTACTAGAGCTGGTGAGGATCTCAATAAAGAAAAACTCATTAAAAAAGTGAATACTTTTGTCGGAAAACAAATTATTGATGACACCATTGAACATGATGATATTTTCGGTATTGAAGATACTCAAAAACTTGCAGAATATATTGCAAAAATTGCTTCTGATGAATTATACACAGTTAAAGAACAAGCTGCAGACAAAGAAGAATTCTATGAATTAGAAAGAAGAATTATGCTTCAGTCAATTGATGAATTATGGATGAGACATATTGATTCAATGAGTAGATTAAGAGAAGAAGTAGCCTTTGAAGGTTATGCTCAAAAAAATCCACTTGTTGTATATAAAGAAAAAGCGTACTTAAAATTTACAAATCTCATGCATGAGTTAGAATATAAAGTATTAAAAGCAATGTTCTCAGTAAAAGCTGTTTCTGAAGTTGAAGCAGTTGAATTAAATCAATCAGACTTCCAAGACAACGAAAAAGAATTGGAAAATCTTCTTGATAACTTCAATGCTCCTGCTCAAAAAGCACAATGACAATCAAATCCTCTTTTTGCTCAACCAAGTCAAGCTCCTAAAAATAAAGGTGCTGATGAAACAAGAATGAGAGTATAAAAAATAAAAAACTAGAAAAATTAATTTTTCTAGTTTTTTATTTTCCAATTATTTTTTGAATTCGTCAAAGTATTTTTTTGGGTTTTTTCGCAAAAGTATGGTACTATACTAAGGAATAACAAAATTAATTATTAAACCTAAATATTTATGTTTGATCCATCGAAACTCGACTTAGAAATAGACGATGAAAACAAAAATACTTCTGAAGAAACTAATTCTCCAGAAGAAGCTTCAAATTCAGCTACTGCAAAGGATAATATTGCAGAGAAAAAAGAAATAATAATTGAAGAAAAAGAAGAAATTAAAGAAACTCCTAATCCAGAAGTTGAAACTATTGATCCCCTATCAAGTATTCCCTCACCAGAAAAAACTGAAAATTTAGTTGAGGATATTCTTATTACTTTGCCACCAAAAGAAGCAAAAAATGAAGATAAAGAATACGGTAGAGACAACGAACATAGTTATGATAAAAAAGATATCTTAGCTCAAGTCGAAGCTGAAGAAATCAATAAGGTTACAGAAGAACAAAAAGTAATATTCGATATAAATATCACTAAAATAGAAGATCTCCTTAATCCACTTCAAGAAAAAGAATATGATTTTGTAACGGTCGAACCAAACGAAGACTTAGTAAAAATTATTTATAGAAAAGATAAAGTTATTGTAGAGGAAAAAAATATTAAATATCCTACTTATAGCCAACTTCTTTTAAAAATTAAAAGTGCTGGAAAATTAAAAATCGAAGAAACTTCAAAATCCCAAGAAGGTAAAACTGAAATAAATTTACAAAAAAAAGTATTTCAACTGCTTATAAAAACTGCAGCGAGTGATTTTTGAGAAAAAATATTCTTAAAAATTGTTGAAAAAAAATGAGTAACCGCAAAAAAAGAAAAAAAAGCAATTTCTTTCTGACAAATATTTGGATTCCTTTGAGCTGGGCTTATTAGTGTTTTAGTTATTGGTGGAGCATTTTTATGATTTGTTTTACTTAATGCAAATAATGTTGCTGATCTAACATTTTTTCAAAACTTATGAATCGATGTAGGAAGCATCAAAGATTTTGTTTGAAATTTGGTAAATGTTGTCTTTGCTTCGATTTTGTTTATCGAAGTTGTATTTCTGATGACTTTCACGTTTAAAGCTGTTTTAACAAAAAAAGAATATAAACAAAAGAAAATTGGACGTATCGTTCTCTCTGTATTTTTTCTTATTTTGATGCTTATATCAGCATTTTTATGGCTTACTCTCAGTAAGAAAATCAATACCTTAAAATGATTAAATTACTGAAAAATTGAGTATTTTGATAATTCGAAATATCTGAGTCCTCTCTTTGGAGAATCTGGGTCAATAATTAATCCTAAAGCTAAATTAATCTGACCAATCACTGTTCGTTTTAATATCGAACAATTTATGAAAAAATTAAAAGAAGATCAATGATTTAAACCTTCAACTATTATCTGGGAATTTGATTGAGAAGAAATTGAAAAACCAGCAGAAGAATATGGGTTTATCAAAGAATTTAATGAAAAAGGTCTTCACGAGATTAAAATTAAAATTTCATGAACAAATATAAACGATGAAGCAGAAGTCATTGAAAAAGTAATCGCAAATTTTGATATTGCACATATGGTAAATATTAAAGAAAACCCTATTTCTAATGGTTGAAGTATTTTTGATTTTGATGCTTCTCAATTAAAAAACTTAGGGAAAATTAAATGGTATTACCTCCCTTCTCTTGATGGAAAAACACAATCAGAACAAAATGAATTAATGAGTAAAGCTCTTTCAAAAGAAGTTTTACAATCATATTTATTTACAAGTAAACCTATTTTTGATAAAGAATCTCTTCTTGCAATGAAAATAGTAAATAGTAAAGAAGAAGAAAAATCAGATTTTGACAAGATTTTCATACTACAAAAAGATGTAGCAGAATGAGCTACTGCTTCGATTGAAGCAAAACAATCAATTATTAATGAATTAGAATATACATTTACGGCAAAAGACATTGAAACAATGCTCGGAAACGGATATGTTGAATCATTCAAATGGATTATAGATGAAACAGAAGACATTCTTACCGCTGATCAAAGCGAATTAGAAAAATCTTCAAAATACGTTCATGAATTTAAAAGTTATGGGAAACATGATATAAGCCTATATATTACAGATTCTCGTGGGAATACAGAAAAAATTACTTCAACCATTGATATTCCAAAAAGATTAAAATTAAAGAATAATTTATCTTTTTCAGTAAACAATGAAACTTTTGAAGAAGTGAGATACGAAGAAAAAGTACATGAATATTTTATCGATGAAATTTGAGTTCCAACAAGCTTAAAAATTGATGCAAAAAAAATTCGTAGTTCTAACCTTCTATATCGTCTTTCACAAGTAACTTGGGATATAGATTCAGATGGTGATATTGATAAAAAATGAAAAGATACTGAAATCGAACTCAATAAAGAAGGTAATCATATCGTTACTGTAAACTATAGATTTGAGCACAGAAGAATTTCAGATGATAAAATCGATATTCAAGAAAAAATCTATATAGAATGAATAAAAAAAGAGGCTCAAATGAGATTTGAAATAACAAAAGAAAGTAATTATGCCCCGGTCATAGTAGGTTTTGATGCTTCAAAATCACAAGTTAAAAATGAAGATATTGTAAAATTTGTTTGGGATTACTGAGATGGAACACCAATCGATCAAAGAGATGCTGTTGTTCCTGGTCATAAATATAATAAACCTGGAGAATATTTAGTAAAAGTAACTGCGGTTACTGAAAGTGGGAAAAAATATTCTGCACAAAAAAAATTAATTCTCAACCCAAAACCGCAAACAGCAACTATTACCACAAGCTTGAAAAAAGCAAGCACTGGCCAATGAATAGATTTCTTCTCAACAGAGTCTGAATGAAATATTGTTGCATACTATTGGGAATTTGGAGATGGATCAATTTCGACAAAAGCAAATCCAACTCATTATTATCAAAAATCATGAGAATATGAAGTTAAACTTCGCTTAGATTTCGCAAATAATAATATTATTACTGATAAAATGAAAATTAATATTATTGAAGATTAATATAAACAAAAAAAGAACCGACACAGTCGGTTCTTTTTTTATTATTTAATATATTCTCCTGCAAATTTATTAAGTGTGTTAATAAATTCTGGCATATTATCAATTTCTCCTCATTCTAATAAAACTGCTTGATTATAAGCATATTTCATCATTTCAGATAATTTTTCTGATTTTAAATCTTTTGTAAATTCACTTTTCATTGCTGAAACAAGAGAGTTATTTGGATTTAATTCAAGAATTCTTTTTTGAGTTGGAACTTCTTGTCACATAGCTTTCATCATTTTTTCCATTTGTGGATCAATTCCATTTGTTGGAGTTTTTAATGCTCCAAGCGCTGAACCAAGATTTTCGTTTAATTCGACTTTTTCAATAATATCTGATCCAATGGTATTTTTAGATAATTCTAAGAAATCTGAAAAATCTTTTTTTAATTCTTCCTCTTTTTTTGTTTCTTCTTCTGTTTTTTCTTTTAACTTTACTTCATCTGAAGTTGCTGAAACCATTTTATGTCCTGCAAACTCATTTAAAACTTGAAGAACAAAATGATCTACTGGTTCAGTGAATAATAAAACGTCTACATTATTTTCTTTGAATTGAGCCAAGTATGGACTAGCTAAAACTTCCGCTTTTGATTTCCCTGCGATAAAGTAGATTTCTTTTTTTTCTTTATCCGCTAATTGTTCGATATATTCATCTAAAGAAAGTGTTTTTCCGTCCAATGTGTCAAATTTTACTAATCCTGCAATTTCTTCTCTGTTTTCTGATTCATAGTAAATTCCTTCTTTTATAAGGTTTGAATAATTTTTTAAGAAAACATCATAATTCTCAGAATTATTTTTCATATTTTTCTTTAACTCTGCAATAACCTTCTTCACTAAACCTTTTTTAATTTTTTCTAGTGTTGTATGTGATTGTAGCAGCTCTCTAGAAACATTTAGAGGAATATCTGATGTTTCTACTACCCCGTGTAAAAATCTCATCCAAACTGGAAATAAATCTTTACAGTTTTCAAGAATAAGTACATTTTTCACATAAAGTTTTGGTCCAAATTCTTTATTTGGATCATCCATATTCACAAACATATTTTTTTCTTTTGGAATATAGAGCAGTGATTTATAACTTACAATTCATTCAACATTATTATGAATATGACTTAATGGTTCTTTAAAATCCATTGAAAGAGTTTTATAAAACTCAGTATATTCTTCTTTAGAAACAGAAGTTTTTGACTTAGTCCAAATAGATTTCATATCATTTAATTGTTCTATTTTCGATCCAGTTACTTTTCCTTCCTCATCTTTTTCTTCTACTTCCATAGAAATTGGTAATGCAACGTAGTTTGAATATTTTTTAATTAATTCACGAATTTTCCATTCTTGGATAAGTTCAACATTTGCTTCATCAATAAATAGTGTGAGTTTTGTCCCTCTTGTCGTTTTTGTTCCTTCTGATACTTCATATGCTGATTTTCCATCAGAAACCCATTTAAATGATTTTTCAGAATCATTTGATTTTGTTTCAACTTCAACTTTATCAGCTACCATAAATGCAGAATAAAACCCTACACCAAATTGACCAATAAGGTTATTATCAGCATTTTCTTTCGCTTTTTGAAGTTTTTCAATAAAATCTTTTGTTCCAGATTTTGCGATAGTACCTAAGTTTTTATGTAATTCATCTTCTGTCATACCAACACCATTATCTTCTATAACAAGAGTGTTGTTTTCTTCATTTCTTTCTAATTTAATTGAGAATTCAGAATCTTCTCATAAATAATTCGTATCTGTAAGCGATTTTATTCTTGCTTTATCAATCGCATCATTTGCATTAGAAATCAATTCTCTTAAGAAAATTTCTTTATTAGAATAAATCGAATGTGTTAATAATTCTAATACTTTTCCAGTTTCTGCTTCAAAATTATGAGTTGTCATATTTTTTTGCATTAAAAATTAAATTTGTTTTGTTTTTAAATAAGCACCTAAATATATTAGGTGCTAAAATAATACATTTTTTTCTGAATTTTGCAAAATATTTTAAAAAAAGAAAAGAGGCTGAATTTTTCAGCCTCTTTAATTAGATTTACATATCTAATACGAGTCTATTGTCGACTACCCTATCCATATAATTCCAAAATCCCGATTTCCACATAAAGTAAAAATATGCATTTAAGATGAATACAGTAGCAAAAATACCAATATTTAAATCTCCTTTATTTCCCTCAACAAGTAAAACAATAATTGAAAGTATTGCGTTAAACCCAATCAAGTATCGTTGCGTTTTCCAAAAAAAGACATATTCCAAACTTCTAAATCGACAGTAAACAAAAAACTTACTGTCCATCAGGAAAATTCCCAGAAAAAATCCTAAATATAAACATGCAAATGTGACAGATTCCCAAGGATACATAATTAGATTTATTATAGCTGCAGATAGCGCTATAAATGTAATTTTTCTAGTTTTCCGAAGCCATTTTACATCTTCATCCGTTACAACTTTATGCATACCTTTTCCTTTTTTTATAAGACATACTATAATAAAGTAGTATATTTTTTATAATAGTCAAATATTAACTTAAGAATTAATGAAGATTTTCTTTAGATAGAACTATATAATGTAAATATTACTTTTTAATGCAAAAATCATGAAAGTACTCCATATGATTAGTTTTATACTCTTGGCTATAGGTTGACTGAATTGGTGACTTGTAGGAATATTTGACTTCAATCTTGTTACATTCCTTTTTTGAGAAATGAGCATGTTAAGTAAAATTGTCTATATTCTTGTTTGAGCATCTGCAGTTTTTGAAATTATTTTTCATCCCATGATCTGCAAAGCGTGTAAAAAATAAAAACTCTCGTAAAACGAGAGTTTTTTTAATATTCAATTATCAGTTCTGATGTGTTTCATGAAAAACCAATTTGTTCTCCATTATATTTCAATAGTTTTGCAAAAGTTAGCGGTAATATTTTTTCTGTTACAACACATTCTGAAAGAAATTTTTCAACTTCTTCCGTTTTATCTTCTATATAAATCCCTGCCATACTTCCCCTGTTTATTGCCTTGAACATAGATTTTACTTGTCCTGATTCACGAACTGGCGGATTGAAAAATATTTTTTTTCACATTCTTTTATAATCGCTCCCCTTCCACATAATATTTTCAATTTTAACTGACACCGTCACAAGTGCTTCTGCAAAATTTGGAACATAACAATTTACATCATCTCTCATATATCAAAGAGAGTCATAATATCTTTCCAACATATCAATTTCTTCTCAAAGTGTAATTCCAACAATATGTATTTTTTTATTATTATTTATAGCATTTTCAAATAATTCTGTGAAAATTTCTAATTCATCTTTTGGAGAATAAACATTTGAATACATTGCAGGCTTATTAACTAATTTATCTGCAATTTCATCATTTTTTCTTGGCTCTAATAAGTCTGACATAAAAATAACTTCAACATCATAATTTGAATCGTAGTCAAAATTTAGATAATCAAATGAGAATTTTGCATCAAATACATCTGTATTTTCTATATTTACAATTTTGTCTTTATAAACTTTTTTCATAATTTTTCTATTTATATAATTTTATCTAGACTACAAAAAAAACAAAAAGCTGCAAATCTTTTACAGCTTTTTTATTTAAACAAACAATTTTCTTTCTTCATCAAATTGATCCATTCAAAATTTCACAATGTAATCAGTTGAGTATAATCCAAAATTATTTACTTTTTTCTTTATATCCAAATAAACTGGTTTGAAGTGTAAATTTCAATAATTTACTTCTATTTTTGCTTCAAATAGAGCACTTATAATATCAGCATATTTTGCAGTTTTCCCATACTCATCGTCAAATGGTTCGAGCATATATTTAAACATTTCTTGTTTATAATTTTCAGAAACATAACAGAAAAGATAATCATCCATCATTTGAAGTTCTACTTTTTCTAGTATTTCAACAAAACCTGGAATCGCTCTTTTCGTTGGAGTAATAAAGTCTCAAGTAATTGCTTCTGGAATATCGTGATAAATGGAACGTAGTAATAATTCTTCTACATCCAGATTTGATCCATTTATATTTTCTAGCGTTCAAATAATGTATGAAATAAACGTCACATACACTAAATGAGCCATAACAGAAATTGGAAAATCTCTTTTATCCTGATTCCATCTCATAGATTGTGATAATCCACGAATATGAAGTAAATATTTTTTATAGCCTCCATTATCTAACAGCTCTTTCAAAGAACCTAGCTCTCACGCTTGTTCATTCAGCTCTGATTGCATTTCAACAAGAATATTCTCATACACCTCAGTGTAAACTCTATGATTCATTGAGCACTCGATATAACCTGCATATTTTTTTGCGGCTAATATTATTTTATTTTCTAATGATTTTGTATTTTCGTTCAAAGTTACTTTAATATCTTTTTTTAATTCTTCAGATCATTCTAATTCAAATATTTTTCATAATGCTTTTTCTTCGAGTTGTGCAAAAATTTCCGAGTCCAAAGATGTAATATAATCTCTAGTTCCTGAATTAATATCAGAGAGAACGAGACGATTTAATGATGAGAAAATGATTTTTTTAATTAAAAATAATTTATCAATTTTTGCTCATTTTTCTTCTTCTAAATGAGATAAAAATAGTGCTACATGTAAAACAAATCCGATATTATCCATCATAGAAACATCTTCCACTCTTGGGAAATTATTCCATCTTTTCATTGTTAATCCACGAGATAACATTAAATTTAAAAGTGTTCAAACCATAATATTTTTTAAAAGAATTAAGGATACCAAAGTATAGTTTTTTTAGACAAAAAGTAAAATACTTACAATGGTTAATATAAATGCTACCACTTTTTTTACCGTAATTTTTTCTTTATAGAAAATAACCGACAAAATAATTGGAATAAACAATGAATACGAAATAATTTTATAAACTATTGCTACATCCCCTTGTTGAAAAGCCAATGTATTAAACAATGCCGAACAATAAAAAAATATTCCATTTATCATCAAAAATAAAATTTCTTTTTTATTGGTAACTTTCCATATTTTTTTGCCTTCTTTTTGTTGCAATCTCATAATTATCATTCCAACAAATCATTGAACAACAAACAATGACGCAATATTATGCCCCGAAACTACAAAACTTTTAGAGAGTAATTGAGCAACGGTAATTAAAACAACTCCGAACAAAATATAATAAATTCATTTTACAAAATCACTTTTTGATTCTTTTTTTTCTTTTTTTTCTAACAATAAGAAAAATATTAAGAATCATAAAAATATTCACACATATTCTTGCAAAGAGATAACTTCACTAAATAATATTTGTCCAAATATTAGTAATAAAATTGATGAAAAAATTCTATAATTAATGAAATACGTTGAAGAATCTACATATTTTAAACACTTAATTCTTGATTGCAAAATTGCAATATAAACACCTGTAATCATAGCGCCATACATAAAAACCTCTAGCGTCATCTCAAAAGATTCTTGCAAAACTATCAAGCTAGAAATTCAAAAAAAGGCTAAAGAAAAGTAACTGTAGAACAAAAAACTATCCGCTGATAATGTTTTTTGTTCTGCTACAACTTTTTGAAAAAATCAGGCAAAACCAATAAAAACTGTTGCAATCAATGCATATATCATCCATAAATCCATAAAAAAACTCTGTTAAAATTAATTAACAGAGAGTATAAGAATTTTTTTAATACAATGAAATAAAAGTATCTAATACTTAAACAAAAAGTCAGACACTTATTATAGTTAACACAAAGGCTAATATTTTTTTCCATGTTATTGATTCTTTATAAAAAATCATTGAAAGTATGATTGTAATAAATAATGAATATGAAAAAACCTTATAAACAATCGAAACATCTCCACCCGATGAAAGAGCCTTAAGATTTCAAAAAACTCATGTAGTAAACACTGAAATTAACACAACATAAGTTCAAAAATCTTTTATGTTTTTTATTTTTAGTAATTCGGTCATATCTTTTTTCTTATCTCTCAATAATGTTGTGAAAATTATCCCTGATAATCCCGAATAAAAGATATAACTTCAAATATGTAAATCATGAAGTACTAGATATTTTTGTACAATCCAACATACCACTGCTAAAATAGTACAAATTCATAAATAACCATATCATTTTTTTGTATTTCATATTTTTTTATTATCAGTATTTTTTTCTAAAAGAAGATAAAAAATTACAAATCCTAAAAATATACCGATATATTCTTGTAGGTTAATATGCTCGCTAAATATAACTTGTCATAAAATGAGCAAAATCGATGAGGTAAAGATTCTATAATTAATAAAATAACTTGATGTTGTTATGTAGCTTAAACTTTTTAAACGCGCTTTCAACGTAATAACATATAAAAAATTAAGTAAAAAAGCTGGAAATATTACTGATAAATTAAATTGTAAAGTATCTCATGAAAACAACATAATTCCTCCTGTCAATATAACCATTGAAACATAAGCATATAATAAAAACCCATCCCTATGGATTGTTTTACTTTCAACTTCTACTTTTTGTAAAAATCAAAATATTCCACTTGAAACAGTAGCAATCATTGCAAAAAACAACCAATCTTCCATAAAAAAACTCTGTTAAAATTAATTAACAGAGAGTATAAGAAAATCTTTTGTAATTGAAACTATTTCTTGTTTTCCTTTAACTTATCAAGAAATTGTTGTTTTCCTCCAGGGAAAGTATCAGAATAAATACACCCACAATAATTTTGCCTATAAATATCATGTTTTTTCGTATACTCAACAGATCTTTCGAATCATTTATTTTTACGAAAAGCTATTTTAAAAAATTCTAATTTATCTTGTAGCGATTCTTTTGTTTTTGGGTCTATCGTTTCCTGAATTGACCATTTTTCTCATAAGTTAAACATTTTATCCAGATCTTTATGAGGAGAAGTATTGAGCGTTGAAGTCCAATACTGTATTCATAATTTACGAGCTTCTAGTGCTGATCTTTCTAGACGCATATCGTAACAAGCGGTACATTTATCTCATTTTTCTGGAGTATGTTCAAGTCATTGAATTTTTTTAAAGAAATTTCAAACATCATATTCTCAAATAATATATTCTACTCATTCTATTTCACACACTTTTTTAAACGCTTCTACTCTTTTATCATGTTCAGGTTTTGGTTGAATATTTGGATCATACCAAAAACACACTACATCGTATTCTTTTTTTAAATCCATAATTGGCACCGTCGCATCTGGACCGCAACAAATATGAAGTAATAGTTTTTCTTTTTTTTCAATTGTCGCTTTAATTGGCTTATAACTGACTCTATGAATTCCTGTTACTTTTGACTTATCTGTTAAATATTCTCTATGTTTTTTTGTCCCGTATCATTTATGATTTTCAAGTCACATATCTGGGTACAAAGAAGAGTATGTAACTATTAATTTATCCCTAAAAACCTTTGCAATAATTGATGCTGCTCAGATTTCAACAATTTTTCCATCTCAACCAATTATAAAAATCGGTTGTTTTTTTAATTCTTCAAATTCATAATTATCATTTCCATCAATCATAACTGTAGAAATATTTTCCACATCTATTTTTCTTTTTATTTCGATTAAAGCCCTTCTCATGGCTTCCCTATTCGCTTGCTTGATATTAATTTCATCGATTATGAAATTATCAGCTATTCAAACTCCAAAAAATACTTGAGGATTTTCTCCTAAGCTCATTTGTATTAATTCTTCGTATAAAATTTCTCTTTTTTTCTCAGTTAATTTTTTACTATCATTTACTCTCGAAAGGAATGATTTTTCAGGCATATTTTCTGGATTGAAAGATAGAGCACAAGCAACAACTGGTCCTATCCAAGGTCATCTTCCAGCTTCGTCAATTCAAATTTTTATTTTCATTACTTTTTCGCTTTCATTATTTAAATTTTCCTTATAATAACTGCATCATTAAATTAAACAAGTAAAATTTTATCACAAATCATGGAATATAAAATCTTTGGATGTAAAGTAAATAAATATTACACTGACGAATGGCTCAATTCAGAATATCTTTCAGACAAAAAAGGTATTTTTATTGCGTCATGTGTTGTAACTGACAATGCAAAAAGAAAATGGATTAAATTCGTAAAAGATACGGCAAAAACTCTTTCAGACGAACAAAAAATATACGTAAGTGGCTGTTGAGCATTCAAAAAAGGTGAAGCTCAAGATGATTTTTTTGATATTTATCCAGAAATTGATTTTCTTCGTGGAAAAGTAGAAATTCTTTGAGAAAAACCTGAAGAGCTAAAAAAAGAAATTACTAATTCAAAAGAAGAAAGAAATAAAAAACTTTCTGATATAAAAAATAAACTTTCGAAAATTCCACAAATTTATACAAAAAAATTCCTTCTCGTACAATGAGGTTGTGATAGCTTTTGTACTTTTTGTCTCACTGTTCAAAAAAGATGAAAACATTATTTTAGAGACAAAGATGATATTGTTGAAGAAATTTTAGAATTTGAAGCCGCTGGATGAAAAGAAGTGGTACTGACTTGAGTAAACCTTTCTGCTTGGGGATTAGAACATACAAACGATATTTGAAACTCACGCTTTGCTGAATTAATAGAATACATATTACAAAAAACTGAAATTCCTCGTTTAAGAATCAGCTCAATGTGACCTGAATTCATAGATGATAAATGTTTAGAAGTTTTTAAAAATACAAGAATTTATCCTCATTTTCACTATTCAGTACAAGCTGGATCAAGCAAAACTCTCAAAGTTATGCACAGACATTATGATGGCGAATATATGAGAAACTTATTAGAAAAAACTAAAAACCTCACAAGAGAAGATTGAGTCGAAGTAAGTATCGGAGCTGATTTAATCGTTGGTTTTCCTGGAGAATCACATGAAGATTTTATGGATACATTTAACCTTGTGAAAGATGGACTTATTACAAAAGTTCATGCATTTCCTTTTTCTGCTCATCATATGTGAGAATGAGTTCCTGCTTGAAAATTTCCAAATCAAGTAAATGATAAAGAAAAAAAAGAAAGAATGTGGGAATTATCAAATATATCAGATCACGTGAGAGATGACTTTATTGATAGAAATATTTGAAAGGAATTTGAAGTACTTATTGAAGTTGTAAAAGAGGAGGAAAATTGAAAAATTAAATGGAAAGGTTGGACTCAAAATTATATTGAGGCGGACCAAGACACGTTTGAAATCACATCTGGAAATATTGTCAGAAATCAAATCGTAAAATGAATTTTAAAATAATAAATATATTACTATGTTCTATATTGTCCTCATTTCATCAATTTTTATTGATTTTGTTACAAAATATGCCGCATATACAAATTTAAATGAAAAAGTATCAATTTTATGAAATTTTTTCTTTTTAAAGTATGCAGAAAATCCTGGAATTGCTTTTTCTATTGAAATACCAACTCTATTATTAAAAGTAATGACAATAGTTTTGATAATCACTATTTTCTATTATTATAGACAAGAAAATAAAACACTTTCAAAAAAAGATTCACTTATACATAATACTGCATTTTGACTTATTCTTGGAGGAGCTATCGCAAATGGTTATGAAAGAATTTTTCATGAGAAAGTAATTGATTTTATTTGAGTCCAAGGCTTCGCAATTTTTAATATGGCTGATGCCTTTATAACGATTGGTGCTATTATTTATCTTTATATGATTTTTATTGCAAAAAAAATTAATTTTTAAATTTAAAAATATGTCATTTTGACCAAAAGAAATAACTTTTTCAGAAATATGAATTAATTCTCTCGGGAGTTTTATTGCAGGACTTATTTGAAGTATTCTTATTGTAGTAATTACATTTATGTTAGGTGATATAATCAATGTAGCTGCAGATTTGAAAAATTCTTGAAATTGATTTGAAACAAATGCAATTTTTCCACTAGCCCTTTCCTTTGTTACACTCATTGGAACTACAGTAACTGTTATTCTAACATATATAATGTTGAATTTAACTAACTCTGAACGCTATAAAAGAAATATTGTCATATTTAGTCAAATTGCATTTTTTATAGTTCTAAGTTATATTTTCTTTGCTCCTGTTTACGTATATGTATGACTTGAAAATTATAATAATACATTATATATTTTTCTCATTCATGTTCTCACTCTCAGTTTTTGAACAAGTCTCATATTAGAAATTTTAAACAATTATCGTTATATACTTACTGGATTTTACGGAAGTTTTATTGCATTGTTCATTACTTCAATTATTAGTTTTTCTATTTTCTTATCATTCGATTCAGGAACAGCAAAACTTATAGCCCTTACCCTTCTATTACCACTCATTAATTTTTTAATTACATTCTTTAAACAATTATTTGAATTTATGTATTTTCATTATTATAAATACACAAATAATGATGGCTTATGAGATATTTTCTACCAAATAGAAATGGAAGAAAAAGAAGCCTTACTCGAAGAAGAAGAAAAAAATAGCATATAAAATATATTTTAAATTTATCTTTCATGATTTCAATCGTCCAACAAACAATCGAGTTTTATCAAAAAAACAAAAAAGCTCCTGCTCTGAGTGATTTACAAATTGATAATCCTTCTCAAACAAGCGAACGTGGAACTTGTTTTGTAACATTATATAAAAATTGAGAAATCTGTGGTTCTGCTTGAAATATTGAAAAAATAAAAAATTCTATTTTATGAGAATTAATCGAAAACACTATTTGAGCAATTGAAGACCCTAGATTCCCAGAAACAAAAAAAACAAATGGTTCTGAAATAAAAATTAGAGTTGATACAATCACTCAAAGATCTGTTTTACAAGACAATAGCTTAATGAACTTAGATCCAAGCAAACAATGAGTATTGGCAATAAAAAAAGATTATTCTGCCATGGCTACAGTTCTACCAAATATTCATCCTTCACTTTTGACTGGCTCAGATTTTTCACCAGTTCTCGCTTCAAAATTTTCAATTAAAAAATTTATTGAATCAGAATATATTCTTTATTCTCTTGAAACAATCGTAGATAGAAATTTTTAAAAATAAAAAAAAGAAACACAAAGTGTTTCTTTTTTTGTTTCTAATCAGAGATTAATTAATTTCCGCATAAACTGAATGTTTTGCATCTGCAGTTTCACTAGATAAATCACCCCATCCCGATTTAGTTTGTAGAGTTCAATAATCTGTTGTTCCATCTGGCTCAATAGTTCAAAGATCACCCCAGTCAGCATTTGCTTTTTTATAAGTTTCTACATTCGAGACAAGTATATAACCTCATTGAGGGATTCCTGATTTAACTAGCGCTGAATAACCAAAAGCTGCATCAACTCAACATCCTCAAGATCTATTTGTTGCTTGTGGATCTACAGGAGATGTTCCTCATTTTAATAATTCTCAGATTGCAGGTGAAACAACACCAGCTGAACTACTAAAACAAGCTGTCCCTGCAGCTGTATTTTCGTTTGTTGCATGATTTGGAGATAATGGAAACTTTCCTTCATCAGAGTAATATGTTTCTAATACAGCAGTAATATTTTTTAAACTCGATACTCTCCCTGCATCTCTTGATCTTGCTTGTGCTCCTGTTAATTGAGGAACTAAAGTTACAGCTAAAACACTAATAATTGCGATTACAATCATTAATTCAATAAGTGTAAAACCTTTTTTTGTTTTTAATAATCTCATAAAAATTATTTAGTTAATAAAAAAAACTATAGTTAAAATATGCTTATCATACTTTAATATAGTCCTATTTTATATTTTTTTTCACAATCTGTCAAAATTTAAAAAAAGAAAAGCTCTTGCTTTTCTTTTTTTTTAATTTGTTTCTACATAAACAGAATCTTTTGCTCCACCAGAAGTTGTAGCCTCAGCTGCTAATGATATCCCAACTTTATTAGCTAAGTCTCAGTGTTTTGTTGCAGCACTTATAGTACTCCAATTAGAGTTAGCTTTTTTATATGTTTCTACATTTGCAACAATTAAGTATGAAGCATTTGTAATTCCTGATTTTTCTAGCACCTTATAACCAAATGATGCATTTGTACCACATCCACCTGCTGTATTAGTTGCTTGTGGATCAACCGGAGATGTTCCTCATTTTAATAATTCAGATAAAGCCGTATTAACTTTACCATTTCCATCACTAAAACATCCATTTGCAGAAGCTCCATCTAATGGAGATAATGGAAATTGTCATTCATCAGAATAGTATGTTTCTAGTACTGCTGTAATATTTTTTAAACTTGATACTCTCCCCGCATCTCTTGATCTTGCTTGTGCTCCTGTTAATTGAGGAACTAAAGTTACTGCGAGAACACTAATAATTGCAATTACAATCATTAATTCGATTAAAGTGAACCCTTTTTTTGTGTTTTGTCTTCTCATATAAAACTTATAATGAATAAAATTATTCTACAAAGCAATATTACTTTATATACAGACATATTGTATTATTTTTTTATATATATGTCAAAAGAATAATTAGAAAAAAAAGAAAAGCTTATGCTTTTCTTTTTTTTTAATTTGTTTCAACATACACTGAGTTTTTTGCTCCTGCATTTTCTTGTGCTCTTGTGAATGAAATTCATGTTTTACCAGAAAGTTGGCTATGCATAGTTGCTGATTTTATTGTACTCCAATCAGCATTAGCTTTTTTATAGGTTTCAACATTAGCAACTATTATATATGAAGCATTTGAAATTCCTGATTTTTCTAATACCTTATAGCCAAATGATGCATTGGACATACATTCTCCTGCTTTATTTGTTGCCTGTGGATCAATTGGTGAAGTACCTCCTTTAAATAATTCTTTTAGAGAATCATTTACTGATCCATCAGTTTTACTAAAACAATTGTTTGCTGTAGTTTCTCATTTAACTGGAATAAGAGGAAATTGCCCTTCGTCAGAATAATATGTTTCTAATACAGCAGTAATATTTTTTAAACTCGATACTCTCCCTGCATCTCTTGCTCTTGCTTGTGCTCAAGTTAATTGAGGTACTAAAGTCACAGCCAAGACACTAATAATTGCAATTACAATCATAAGCTCAATTAAAGTAAAACCCTTTTGTGTATTTTTTATTCTCATATAAAAGTTACAATTAATATAAAATATAATTTTGAAAATCTAATTATTTTCAACATTTTGTATTCTATATTTTTTTTACCGATATGTCAAAGAATAATAAATATTTTATAACAAATAATTTATTATTGATTTTTTTTATTAGCTATAAAACTTTTGAACAAAAAAAAGATGCTAATCTTTATAATGGATAGCATCAACAGGGCAAGCTCAAATAGCATCGTTTACATTATCTGTTTCTTGTACTCAAGGAGAAGCAAACGCTAGTCCATCGTCATCAAGATCAAATACTTCTCAACAAATAGCAACACAAGCTCCACATCAAATACAATTTTCATTTACATATACGTCTCCAGAGTTTGGATTTTGATCTGAATTAGTCATTATTTCTCTCTATTAATATCTAAGTTATCAAGATTATAACCGAAATAAAAAAAACACAACTGAAATGTTATGCTTTTTGTAATCCATTTTATGGTCAGTTGAAATTTTTTGAATTCCTTCCGTTATTAGGAATTTAGAGAAACCTATTATTCTTCAGAAAGAATGAACCCTCATTCGAATAAAAAGTTAGAATTTCTCCGGTTTTTTTTCATTTGTAAGGAAAAAAATTGTTCCAACATGCCACCTATAAAACAGATACATATATTCTAATTATTTTGTATAATTTAGCAAAACTATTATACTATTTTATATATAAATTATTCCCTATTTTACAAATCCATGTTTCAATATAATTTGATAGAAAAGCCAAAATTTGCATTTAAAACTGAAGTTATTGACTCTATATTTAAAAATATTTCTAATATAGTTCCTGAAACTCAATTATGAACACTTAATATCGTCTTTGTTGACGAAGATAGTATACAAAAATTGAACAATGACTATAGGCAAAAAGATTCAGTAACAGATGTGTTAAGTTTCCATTATTATGAAGATTTTAGTGATTTAGAGGCCGAAGAAACAGCTGGTGAAGTTATTCTTTGTGAAAGTAAAATCTACAGCCAGTGAGAGGAATTTTGACTTTGACCTGAAAAAGAATTTTATAAATTAGTTATCCATTCTGTTTTGCATATTTTATGATACGATCATGAGGCAGACGATGAATATAAAATTATGCAAGGTTTAGAGGATGAGATTTGGCATAAAGTATTTGAAAAATAAAAGAAAATCTTTATTATATATTCGATTAAATACTTATTCTTAACGTATTTCTATGCAATACAAAATTCCTGTACAAATAGAAAATGAAGATCCTATAATTTGACCTCTCAGTTTGAGGCAACTTGCAATCATAATGGTTGGGTCAGGAATCGCATATTCTTTATTTAAATGACTAGAGCCTACACTTTGAAGTGAAATTGCGGCAGCCCCGTCTATTGTAATACTTACTCTTGCTTTTGCTATCGCCATATTTAAACATTCTGAAATGACTTTTGTGCCATTTGTTCTTGCTCTCACTCGTTTTCATACAAATAACAAAGAAAGAAAATGGGTAAAATGAGTTGATTCAATGCAACCTTTAGATATAGGTTATGTAACAAATAGTTTACAAAAAAGAGAAGCTGAAGTAGATTTACAATGAAAAATGGACAAAATCAAAGACCTTCAAGATAATATTAATAAAATTTAATTTTTAATCATACAACGTGTCAGTAAAAACAAAAAATAAAGACATTGCTGAAGTATCAACAGCGAGATATCTCCCATTTTCTCAAATTCGTGAAAATGTTGTAATAATGAAAGATGGTTCTGCTCGTATGATTATGAAATGTAGTACTATCAATTTTCTACTAAAAAATAGCGACGAACAAGATTCTATTATCATAAGTTTTCAAAGATTTTTGAATTCCCTTGATTTTCCAATTCAAATATTAGTAAGATCTACAAAATTAGATATTGATTGATATTTATGAAAATTGAATGATAAAGCAATTAAACAAAAGAATCCCCTTCTTCAAAATCAAACTTACGAATATATTGAATATTTAAGAAAATTGATTGAAGTTGCACAAATAATGAAAAAAGATTTCTATGTCGTTATTCCTTTTGACCAAGAAGATAACGCAAGTGTAAAAGATGATTCTCTTATCGGAAGTTTTAAATGATTCTGGAGTAATGTTTTTGAAAATCATGTAGATTCAGCAAAAATTAAAAGCCAAATTAGAAACTTTCAAAAAATGAAAAAAGGATTAGTTTCACGTTCAAACAGTGTAAAAACTGGTTTAGAAAATATTTGAATCCATGCAAATCCTATTAGCAAACAAGATTTGATTAAGTTTTATACAGACTATTACAACCCTAGTCTCAATAACTCAAATCTTATTCGTTCAAATTCAGAAGATTTCGATTTTGTACCTCATTAATAAATAATTTTACAATTATGAAAAAAATATTTTATTCAATTCTTTCATATCTGTTACTTACAGAAATGGCTTTTGCTGACAATACTGGTGTACTCTGAGATTTTAAAGGAAGTGCAGAAGAAACTGAAAAAGCATTAAATAATGGAAATATTCACTTAGATGATATTCCAAATATTATTCAATCTGCTATAAATTTCTTCATGGGAATAGCTGGTACGGTTGCTGTAATTTTTGTTATTATCGGGGCATATCAAATTTTATTTGGTTCTATTTCTCAAGATAAAACAAAATGAAGAAATACAATCATATACGCTCTTACTGGTTTTGCTCTTGCATCTCTTAGTTGGTTTATTATCCGTACTATTATTGATAATTTATCTACAATTTAATTCATAAATATCATTTAACATGAATCAAAGTTTATATAATTGGACATTTGATGATACAAAAAACAGATCTACTCTTTGGTATATTATAGCTCTGTCGATTGTGATTTGATTTACTATTTGGTGATTTTTCACAAAACAATATTGAATGAGTTTCTTGATGTTACTTGTTGCATGAGTATTTTTCTTTGTTGAAAACAATGCTGATGATATTATTGGTGTTGATATTACAGAATTATGAATAAAAATATGAGATAATTTTTATGATTATTCTACTCTCGATTGATATTCTTTTATTTATAGTGGTGATGAAGCGATTATATTAAGACTCTCAACAAATAAAACTGGTATTAAACGTTTAGATTTAAAAATAAATAGTTGAATTGCTATACATTTAAAAGAAATATTACCAAATTATATTGAAGCTAAAGATAATCAAGAATTATCGATGTCTGAAAAAATTATTAATCTATTACAATTATAATTTCTATTTATGAAAATTATTTTCTCAATTCTCATTAATGCCTGAATTTTATGGGCAATGTGGTTTTTCCTACAATGAGATCCAACAAAAGGTCTTCCAGATTGAGTAATCATCTCTCCTCTTGGATTTGATATGTGGCAAACATTATTACTTGGATGAGTAATTCTCTGAATAATGAATGTAACGATTCGTCCTATTATTAAAATTTTAGCACTTCCTTTCTTTTTAGTATTTTGGGGATTTGTCGTGTTCTTAATTAATGGTGTAATGTTATATCTATTTAATTATATTATTAATCAAATACTGAACATTCCAGGCATGAGTTACCAAATTGATGGGACTGTTAATTTTATAATTGCTGTTGCAATTTTTACTATTTTGAATATGTTTTATTCATTCTTATTTAATAAATAATACAAAATGACTGATATTCTAATCTTCGTTGAAATTATTCTTGCTGTACTTATTATTTTTGTAGTACTTATTCAAAACAAAAATGTATCATTAAATCTTAGCTCTATGAGTGGTGGAATGGCTGAAATTACAAAAAGAGGTCCTGAAAAAATTCTTCACAATGCTACTATTATTATCGGAACTTTGTTTGTTATCAACTCAGTTGTTCTTTTCCTTATTGGATAATAAAAAATAAGACTTTGATATGTTACAAGATAAAATATTTAAACTAAAGAAATACTTATTCTTCATAAGTATTCTCTTTTTTGTGTCTACGTTTTCTCATCTATGTTATGTATACTTATATAACGACTCTTCTTTAGAAGCAGTAGAGTGAGGAACAATTTCTGAAGCACTTATTGGAACAGCTCCTAGCTTAAATCCCCTAAAGCCTTTAGAGTGAAATAACAAATATATGATGGAGTTGCTTTATAGATCTCTTCTTCAATATAATGTTAAAACTCAAAAAATTGAATCTGATATCGCTAGCTGTGATCTCAGTAATTTGAGAACTGTTCAATGTATACTAGAACCAAATGTAAAATGGTCAAATGGTGAATTTATTACAGTAGATGATATATATGCTACGTATAATCTCCTACAAAACAGTGATATTAATCCTATTATTTGATCACTTCTTGGAACAACAACAATTACAAAAGCTGAAAATGCTATTGTTTTTAAAAATGATAAAAAAGATATAAATTTTGTAAATACATTTTTTCAACCAATCATTCCGAAATCTGTAATAGAAACTTTATGAGAAGATGAATTAAAATGAGATTTTTCAATAATCGATCAAATTTATTCAGGGAAATTTAAAATTACAAATATAGACCAAAATTTTAGTCTTGGAATTACTAAATTTGTTTTACAAAAAAATAATCATTATTTTAATAATGATATAATGTTTGACCAATTTGTAATTAAGTTATTTTCAGATCAACATAGTTTTTTACAAAACAAACATACAGTAAATATTTTTAATGATAGGTCTCATTTTATATGAACGAGTGTTCCGAGATTTCAAAATTTGGACTATACGCTTCCTCAACATGTTTCGTTATATATAAACAAAGAAACTATCAATAAGAATAGCCTGAGATGATTCATATTTGAAAAAATTAACAGAGAAAATCTTATTAAAATATTATGAGATTCATTTGTAAAACCTGTATATAATCCATATTTGAATGAAACAAATATAGATAAAATGCCAGAAAAAAAGAATTATGATGAGCTGATTGCAAGTTTAGGTTATTATAAAAAAGCGAAACTTATTCAAGATTTGATACCTTCAACAAAAGAAACTGTTAATTATTCTGAAGAAGCAACTACATTTTCTTGATCAATAAGCGAAGATGATAAATCAAAACTGAGTATTGATAAATTTCAAAAAGATTCTGAAATTGTCTATTCTCCTGATTATGTTGATAAATATAATTTTATCAGTAGTGGTGATATTTTAATAAAATGAAAAGTCACAAATGCTACTGATGCTGTTATTATTAATGATTATCAACTCAAATGATTTTCAGCAGGAAACAAAACATTTAATTACCGTTTGAGAGAATCATACGGCACATTAAAAGAATGAGTAAATACTTATAAGATTTACTTTAAAAAATGAGAAACAAAAGAACTTGTTGAAGAAATAACTTTCATTTATCATAAAAATAAAACTCAGTTAACAAAAGCAAAACAAAATTTTATATATTCTCTTCATGAAGCAGAATTTAAAAAATCTCAAGAAGCTAAAATAACAGAAGAAAGAAATAAACCTAATACAGTTGATCTCATTAAAGAAGAAAAGCTGAAAAAACTTTCTGAATTAGATGAAACATATTATTATAACGAAAATCTAGAAAGATTTACATTAAAATTGAGCTATATTTCGACAGAAACTGATTTAGAAAAAACAGCCATTTATATAAAAGATTCTCTAAAAGAAATTTGATTAGATGTTGCCCTACAACCAGAATCAATAAATAGCTTATCTAAGTCGATTTCAAATAAAAAATCTTATGATTTACTGCTAACTGGAGTAAACTTATGATATTTTCCAAGTAATATTTTCCCTTATTTTCACTCGAGTCAGGTAAAAAATGGATATAACTTTTCTTCTCTAAAGAAAACGAGTTTAGACATTTTATTAGAAGAGCTAAAATCAGATATTCTTAATCCTGAAAAAGAAACAGAAATTAAAAACAAGATACTTTCTATACTCAAAGAGGAACAAGTGGTTAAATCACTTTATACACCTAAAATTAACTTATTGGTAGATAAAACTATCAACACTTCCCTTCTCCCTAGCGAATTACCAAATAAAGAACTTCGTTCAAATATTTTGTATAATTCGTATATAAGAGAAAAGAAAACAATTAATTTTGATAATAAATCTCCTCTCAGTTTTTTAAAATATTTATTCAACAAAATAAATGACTAACGTCTTAAAAGAAAAGATAATTATTCCATCATGGGAATTGATTAGACAAGACTCTACTATAAAGAAGTTCTATCTATTTCCATGAATTCTTTCAATAATATTTCTTACATTTCTCCTTGTATATCAAGTAATTTATACATATGTTGAAATATTTGAAAAAAAGAAAGAGGCCTTGGTTTTAATATTACAATTTTTCCATTCTAATTATATTATAGAATGCGCCATAGTTTGAGTAATATTTTTAATAATATATTTTCTTCTTACTCCAATATTTGAGTGAGCACTCATAAAGTATATTGAAAATAAAAGCAAGTGAGAAGAAATGTCATCTTCAGATGCATTTTGACTTGGCTTATATAAATTTTTTCCACTATTTGAATATAATAATATATTCAGTGAATTTAAATTCATAAGTGTCCTAAACTTCTATCTATTTAGTATTCGTTTTGTTTGAATTGAATACATATCAACTTTAAGTTACATTTTCATAGTAGTTTTGATATTTTCAGTAATTATAAATATACTCTTTGCTTATTCAAAATACTTTATCGTCATTGAAAACAAAAAGGTATTTGAATCAATCTGATTATCATCTAAGGTTACTATCTTAAATTTAAAACATACTATAAAATTATATTTTTTGATGTTTTTCTTAAATATAAGAGTAATTTTTAATTTTTTAATCTTTTTGAGTTTTCCAATTATAATGGCAATATCAATCTGATTAATAACTTCAAAAATTTATTTAGCAATTGCTATTAGTCTATTATCAATCATATTTATATTTTTCATAATAATACTTTGATATTTAACTGCCGTATTAGACATTTTAAAAACATCTATATGGTTTTATGCATATAAAGAGTGAAAAACTAAATTAGAGCAAGTAAAAGAGAATTAAACAATATGTTTAATTCTCTTTTTTTAACGGAAATTTTTAAAATGTTTCGTATAGTATGATTTAACAAAATCAAGATTTTGAACTACTCTTTCTTCATTCCCTGCTCCAAGTTCATTTGGTTTTACTTTTAATGTTATAAAACCATTATAACCTGTAGTTTTCAGTTTCATAAAGAAACTCTCAAGTGGTAAATATGATATTCATCCTCCAGCAGTACCAGGAAGAATTCAAGTATGTGCTCACCTCTTGTCAGATAAGAATATATTTTTCATACTACTTCATAGCATTTTTTGTGCTTTGAGTATATCCATTCATGATTCTGAAGATACAGACGACAGATCTAATGCTGTATCTCAAGTAACTTTTTTGATTTCATATAATGTAGAATTTTTATACTTGGGTATTACAAAATATATGAAATCACTTTCAACATTTTTGATAGCAACAGATAAATGTGTATCTCTTTTCACTTTTGATAAATATCTAGAATACCAATTAAGATTTTTATCTGTGTGATATGGTGGTGAAAATGTCACAACTTGAGATTTTAATTTATTTGCAATTGAAATAATTTGATCAACACGTTTTTCATTCATTCAACGTGATGGAGCTGTAATTGATAAAACAGGTACATCAAAGCTATCACTTAAATACTTTATATAATCTTCATCCCAAAGATCATAATTAGACCTAGTAAGAGATAAATCTATACCATCAAATCATGATTTTTTAGCAAAATCGAATATTCTGTGTAATCCGTATCATTGTAATGACGAAGTTGAGAGTAATAACACGTGTAATATGTTAGTTTGTATAATATTTATAATTCTAACACAAAAGGATAAGAAATACAAAAAAAACATATAAATAAGCTTGCGTATCAATCCATTTAATTATTAATAAAGAAAAGAGAGAGGAAATGAATAACAAGCTA
>CAJXJP010000005.1 GCA_913055215.1 uncultured Candidatus Altimarinota bacterium
GCAGATCAATGATGAATAGAATTAATAAATTCTTTAGAAAGAAATTTAGAATGTAGTATAGATTTTCTATTAGAAAATCCTGATGATCAGTATAAAATGTTGGAATTTTTCTCAACACATCCAAGTGATGAAAATAGAATTAAAAATATTCGTGAACAAAACAAATATCCTGACAAAGAATGTACCCCTTATTCCTATGAACAATAAAGAACAAAAAAAAGATATTTTCTTTCGAAAATATCTTTTTTAAATTTTTATTTGGTGTCAATAGGTGGAGTTGAACCACCGACCTCGGGGTTATGAATCCCGCGCTCTAACCAACTGAGCTATACTGACGTAAATTTCTTGCTAATTAAATTAGCTGAGACTTTATATTCATAACAAAAGAAAAGTCAAATTTTTTTCTTATTTTTTTGACTTCTTGACAATATTCTATACAATAGCTCCGCTTTATTGTAAAGCATTAACTTTATTCCTTCCAGAGAATCTGGATATAACCCAAAGGTATAACATGACAAAATATGAATTCATGCTTATTATGGACCCTTCTTTAACTGAAGAAGAAAGAACTGCTTCACTTACTGAATTAAAAGAACTTTTCGAAAAAAACTCAGTTAAAATCGAAAAAGAAGATGTATGGGGTGATAAAAAATTAGCATATAAAATTAATAAATCTGACAGAGGATTCTACATCCTATTTGATTTAGAATTTGATGGTACATTAATTAAAAATTTATCAACTTCAATTAACCTAAACAGATCAATTTGGAGATATATGTTTACAAAAATTGAAGCGTAATCTTCTAAGATATCACATGAAGTAAAAATTTTTATATTTTTAAGCAAACGACGAAATGAGAACTGTGAATAAAGTTACAATCATTTGAAATGTAACAAGAGACCCGGCTATAAAAACAACTGAAAATGGAAAAAAAATAGCACTTTTCACACTGGCAACAAATAGATATTATAAAACTGCTGACGGAGAAAATAAATCTGAATCAGAATTTCATAATTGTGTTGCATGGGGAAATCTCGCGGAAAGAGTAGAAAAATTTTTACTAAAAGGGAAACTCGTTTATACTGAAGGAAGACTTAGAACTAGAGCGATTGAAAAAGAAGATGGAAATAAAATTTACAAAACGGAAATTGTTATTTCAAATTTAATCTTCTTAAACAAAAGATCTGATTTTGATGAAATCTCAACAGAAGACGAATTAGATATTGAACTGGACGATGATAAATTTTAAAAATATCATCAAAAAATAAATTACCAGTTTTCTGGTTATACATCCAAAATTTATTCTTATTAACAAATAGCACATGTCTACTAAAAAAGCTTGTCCTCTAGACGGACAAAACATTGATTATAAAAATGTTGAATTATTAAAAAAATACATCACTAAATTCGGTAAAATCGTACCTAGATATTACTCAGGTGTATCTTTAAAAAATCAAAAAAAATTAGCAAATGCAATTAAAAAAGCTAGAGTTATGGCTTTAATTCCATTCGTGAAAAAATTTGATCCAAACTTCGAAGGATAATTCCTTGAAAAAAAAGCACTTTCTCTATTGAGAAGGTGCTTTTTTTTGTGTTTTTTCATAAATATTTATATGAAATAATATTTAATATACTATAATTTTATTTTTATCTATTTTTGCTATAATTTTTAAATTATTTTATCGATTTTTAATATTATTTTAAAGATTAATAATCCCTTATTAAGGAGAAAAACATTCGATTATGATGAGATTAGTCATGAACTTGTTTTTTTCTTTACATTTTGTCTTTTTTCCCTATACTCCTTTTGTTTTAAAATCTTGAATTTTCTCAAGATTTTATTTATTTTTTATAGATTATTTATGGCATATAGAAATATCGCAATTATTGCCCATGTTGATCACGGTAAAACTACACTAGTTGATGAACTATTAAAAGCAGATGATAACTTTGATGAAAGAGTTGGTCTAGAAGAAAGAGCAATGGATTCAAACGCTCAAGAACAAGAAAGAGGGATTACTATCTACTCAAAAAATACTGGTATTACTTACAAAGGTAATAAAATTAATATTGTTGATACTCCAGGGCATGCTGATTTCGGATCAGAAGTTGAAAGAGTACTAAGAACAGTTGATTCAGTTTGTTTAGTAGTTGATGCATACGAAGGACCTATGCCTCAAACTAAATTCGTATTAAAAAAATCATTAGAATTAGGGTTACACCCAGTAGTTGTTATCAACAAAATGGATAAACCAAGTGCTAGACCTGAATGGGTTATTGATCAATTATTTGATTTATTCGTTACTCTTGGAGCAACTGATGAACAATGTGATCACTTAAATGAACCTATCTACGCAATTGCTAGAGAAGGGAAAGCTTGGACAGATGCAAATCCTGCTCAAGATAACATTACTCCTCTTCTTGATTTCGTAATGGAAAAAGTAGAACATGCTTCTAACGATGCATCTGCTCCATTCAAAATGCAAATTGCTAATCTTGGTTTTGATAACTTCCTAGGAAGACTTGGTATTGGTAGAGTATACGAAGGTACTGTAAAAGTTGGACAAGAAGTTTTCGTTACAGGAAATGATGGATCAAAAAGAAAAGGTAAAATTACTGAAGTTCTTACAAACAAAGGACTAGAAAAAGAAAAATCAAAAGAAGCTTATGCAGGTGATATTATTACTATTGCTGGGATTCCTGATATCTTCGTAGGTGAAACTATTTCAGGTGATGAAAATGTTGAAGCTATGCCTCCAATTACAATCGATGAACCTACTCTAAAAATGGAATTCTTAGTAAATAATTCTCCATTTGCTGGTAGAGAAGGTAAATTTGTTACTTCAAGACAAATCAGAGATAGATTAGAAAAAGAATTAGAAACAAATGTATGATTAAAAGTAGATTTTGATTCTGGTGATAACTATGAAGTTGCTGGTAGAGGTGAACTTCACCTATCAGTTCTTATTGAAACAATGAGAAGAGAAGGTTTTGAATTACAAGTTGGTGCTCCAGTTGTAATCATGCAAGAAGAAAACGGTAAAAAAATGGAACCTATTGAAAATGTAACTATTTCAGTACCATCTGGTGCAGAAGGAGCAGTTATTGCTGAATTAGGGAAAAGAAAAGGTCTTATGACTAACATGGTTGATGAAAATGGTATTGTTAACTTAGAATTCTCAGTTCCAACTAGAGGTCTTCTTGGTTTCAAATCAGAATTTACAACTATGACTAAAGGTGAAGGACTTCTTTCTAGTTCATTCGATAAATTCGAAGAATATAAAGGTGTTATTGAAAAAAGATCAGTTGGATCAATGATTTCTATGGAAAATGGGAAAACTATGGCTTACTCATTATTCAACCTTCAAGACAGAGGTACAATCTTTGTTGAACCAGCTACTGAAATTTATGAAGGTATGATTATTGGTGAATCTAATAAAGATCAAGATTTATCAGTAAATGCTACTAAAAATAAAAAACTTACAAATGTAAGAGCATCTGGTACTGATGAAGCACTGAAATTAACTCCACCTAAACTTATGAGTTTAGAAGAAGCTATCGACTATATCTCAAACGATGAATATGTTGAAGTTACTCCAGAAACAATTAGATTAAGAAAAAAATATCTAACTGAAACTGATAGAAAAAGAAATAAAAAATAGAAAAAGAAAAACCATCGCTATGCGATGGTTTTTTTGTGAAAATTAAACTTTTTGAATCAATTCATAGTAGTTTGAAAATTCATTTGTTTTTCTGATTACTTGATCATTAGATACAATTTTAAATTCGAGTATATTTTTTAGTATCAAAGCAACAATTGAATTAAGTAATTCATCAGCGCTTAAAGATATTTCTTTTAATAACTCAGAATATAAAAAATCTGATTTTTCTGCTTGTGCCATAAAATGTACGACTGTATTTTGGTTTTCTTGCATTTTATTTTTTCCCCTTTTTTTAATGCAAACAAAACTATATAAACTCTCAAGGAAATGTCAATAAAAAAAGTAGCGTAAGCTACTTTTTTTATTTCACAACTAAGTTTACAATTTTCCCTGGAACATAGATTTCTTTTACAATTTCTTTTCCTTCTAACCATTTTGCAACTTGTTCGTTTGTTCTTGCTTTCTCAAGAACTGAATCTTTATCTTCATCTTTAGATATTTCAATATCCCCTCTTAATTTCCCTAATACTTGAACCCCAATTTTCACAGTATTATCAACTGTTTTTGATTCATCATATTCAGGCCAAGAAAGTTTAAATACTGTTTCACTATTCCCTATTCTTTCATTTAGTTCTTCTGCTAAATGAGGTGCAAAAGGATGAAGTATTCTTACAAATGTAGATTTCCATTCTGCTTGTAAAGCTTCTGATTGTGGAAGTCCATTATTAACTAAAATCATCATACTCGCGATAGCTGTATTAAATTTATAGTTTTCAATATCTCCTTCTACTTTTTTAATAGTTTTGTGTAATAATTTTTCTGTAAATTCATCATTTTCAGTAGAAATTTTTGGTTCAGCTGAGAATAATCTTTCAGATTTATCTAAAAATCTTTTTACTCAAACAATTCATTTACTATCCCATGGAGCTGCATCTTTAAATTCAGCCATATACATTTCATACAGTCTTAATGAATCTGCACCAAACTCTTCAACAATTTCATCTGGGTTTACCACATTTTTTAGTGATTTAGACATTTTTGAAATAATTCTATTAACTTCTTCTCCTGTTTCAATTTCAAAATATTTTCAATCTTTCTCTTCAACAAGATCATTAGCTAATAATCATCCATTTTGTCTTTCAAAAGCATGAGCTAAAATTAGTCATTGGTTTCTTAATCTATAAAATGGTTCATCACTTGGAACAACATCTATATCATATAAGAATTTATGCCAAAATCTCGCGTATAACAGATGTAATACTGCATGTTCTGCTCAACCTACATATGAATCAACTTCTCCCCAGTATTTAGCAATTTCAGGTGAAACAAGTTGTTCTTCATTATCAGCATCCATATATCTCAAATAATACCAACAAGAACCTCCCCATTGAGGCATAGTATTTGTTTCTCTTTTCCCTACAAGGTTTTCAGCTAGTTGTACATGTACAAAGTCTTCTACTTTTGCCAGAGGAGAATTTCCGTCACCAGCTGGTTCATAATTTTCTACTTCTGGAAGTTCTAGTGGAAGTCTATAATCACAAACGATTTTCCCATAAATTCCATCATAGATTTTTGAGAATACTTTCCCTTCAATTATAAGTTCTCTTACTTTTGCCGAATCCCCGCATCCACAACTAACTCATTCAGTTGATTCTCCAGCTTCAGGAGCTCTTTTAAGAATGTATGCTTTCGTCACATCAGTTGCTTCAGAAATATCTGAGATATGGTCTAGAGAATGTAAATCTTTGTGGTCTAAATGAATCAAAGGAATTGGTTCTCCCCAATATCTTTGTCTAGAAAATAACCAGTCTCTTAATTTATAATTTACTGTTTTTTCTCAGAAGTTATTTTCGTTCGCATAATTCGTTAAGAATTTTCTTGCTTTGCTTGATGTCATATCAATAGCATCAACTAATTTTTCATCGTTTGCTGAAACTGCATATAAAACACCATCTTTTGTTGTAGGTTTTTCAATATCATGCATAATTGATTCCATTTCTGCTTCAAATTCAGCAGTATCATTTCCTGCTGCTTCTTCTTTTTCAATAATATCAGCTAACTCGTCATATCTTTTATTTTCTTTTACTGTCAGAATTGATTTATCTATTTCTAGGTTATATTTTTTTGCAAAAGCATAATCTCTATCATCATGTGCAGGAACAGCCATAACTGCACCAGTTCCATAATTCCCTAAAACATAGTCTCCAATCCAAAGAGGAACTTCTTTTCCTGAAAATGGATTTACAACATACGATCATGTAAATACTCCTGTTTTTTCTTTATCATCAGCAGTTCTATCTTGGTCTGATTTAGAATTTGCATCAGAAATATATTTTTCACAAGCTTCTTTATTGTCAGATGTTATATAATCTTCTACATCTTTATGATCTGGCGCTAAAACAGCATAAGTCATCCCAAAAACTGTATCCACTCTTGTTGTATATACTCTGATCCCTTTTGTTTCATCATCAGCTTTTTTTAATTCAAATTCACATCATTCAGATTTTCCAATCCAATTTCTTTGCATATCTTTGATCCCTTCTGGCCAATCAAGTTTATCAACATCGTTTAATAGTCTATCTGCATATTTTGTAATTCAAAGCACCCATTGTCTAATTTTTCTTTTTTCTACTTTTGTCCCACATCTTTCACAAGTAAAGTCATTTAATACTTCTTCATTTGCAAGTCCTGTTTTACAATTTGGACAATAATTAATTGGAAGATCTTGTTCATATGCTAAACCTTTTTCAAAAAGTTTTAAGAAAATCCATTGAGTCCATTTGTAATATTTTGGATCTGTTGTATCAACTTCTCTATCCCAGTCATACGAAAAACCTAATGCTTTAATTTGTTTTCTAAAATTAGAAATATTTGCATCAGTAGTTGTTCTTGGATGAGTTCCTGTTTTTATAGCATAGTTTTCAGCTGGTAATCCAAATGCATCCCATCCCATTGGATGAAGTACATTAAAACCTTTTGCTGTTTTATATCTTGCTACAATATCATTTGCAGTCATCCCTTCTGGATGCCCAACATGAAGTCCTGCTCCAGATGGATACGGGAACATATCAAGACAGTAATATTTTGGTTTTGTTAGATCATTTTCTACTTTAAATGTTTTGTTTTCTTCCCAATATTTTTGCCATTTTTTTTCAAGTTCTTTATGGTTGTACATAGACTTTTTTTCAGTTTATATAGAAATAAATAAATTTATGCGATAATTATACTAAAAATAGATAAAATTCTAGTTTTTGTTTGAAAAATTAAAAAAAATATTATAATTTTACTGAATTATAATATTTTACTATAAATAAATGTTAAATAAAATTCTCGTATGGGGAGGTTTAGCACTAACTGCTATACTAGTTATCGAAAATATGGTTGTACCAAATCAAGCTTTTTTATTTATTGATAGAAATTCTACAAGTTGGGTACTTGCTCTTGTATCAACAGTAATCTGAGCATGTATTTGATTTGGATGAAAATCAATGTTAGAAGAAAGATGATATGATAATACTGATGATGACTTACAATTTTAAGCATAAAAAAAACTGGATTTCATCCAGTTTTTTTTATGCCATAAGTCCAAGAACCCAATTTACGATTGAACCTGATAGGAAAATAACAAATAAACCAATAGATGCTTGAATAATAACTGTTTTCCCTTTTTTTACTTTTTCATCATCTCCACCAGCCGTTAGCATATTAAATCCTCCCCATAAGAAGAATAAAACAGCAATTAGTGATAAAAATGTCATACCTGTATTGATATATCTTTGAATTGCTTCGATAAGAGTTCCTTGTTCACCATTTACTCCTATCTTATCTTTACCAAAAACTGAATCAGCAGTTGCATGAGCTGAATTAAGACCTAATAAAGCAAGACCTGTAGCTGAATAGATTGTATTTTTTACTGTATTTTTCATATATACGTAGTTATTAATTAGTAAATACCTGTTTATTATAATATATAATTTTTCTACTGGCAAATATTTATAAAAAAAAATTGCAAAAAAAAGTATTTTTATACAATAAATACAAATATTAATAAGAATTATTATGAATAGAAAGCAATTTATCAAAGAACTTAGACAGTACTGAATAGAAAACACTGTCCCAAATATTTCAGACGTTAATGCACATTTTTTAGTAGATTTATTAAAAATCACAGGATCAAAAAATATGTTAGAAATATGAACAGCAAATGGTTTTTCAGCAATTAATTTTGCTGACTACTTAGAAACTGTAAATGGTCACATAACAACTATTGATTTTTCACCTAAATCATTTGAAGAAGCACAAGTAAATTTTAAAACTGCTCAAGTGGATAATTCTATTACTTCTATTTTATGAAATGCATTAGACGAAATCCCAAAACTTCCTGATGATTCATTCGATTTTGTATTTATTGATGGAATGATGAGAAGAAGTGTAGATTTTTTACAACTTTGTTGGCCAAAAACAAAATCATGATCAGTTATAATTATTGATGATGTCATAAAATTTAAAGGAAAAATGGTAGGACTTTGGGAATATTTAGAAGAAGAAAATATTCACTATAATGTATTACCAATTGATGAAGATGATGGGGTTATGATGATAATAAAAAATTAAAACGTTTTTAAATTTGTTGCCTTTACTTCATTTTGGAACTTCATTTTTATAAAAGTAAAACACAAGAGGAATAATATTAATTATTCCTCTTTTTTTTCGCACTTGAAAAATATTATTTTTCAATAGAATAATGGCAGATTTAAAACATAAATAATTTTCAAGACATGAAATTCATAATCAAACCATTTGCTGAAATAATGGTTAAATCAAAACCCGTAAGAAGAAGATATTTACAAACACTTCAATATAACCTTAATTTAAAAGTTAAAAAAATATCTGAAAATTTAAAAGTTTCTGTTTTTTATGATAAATTAGAACTCAATATAAAAAATCCTGAAATAAAAGAAGAATATGATATTCCTGCTATTTCTAAAGCTTTAGCTCGTACTCCATGAGTTGATTTCTTCTTAGAGGTAGAATGACATGAAATTCCATCAATTATAGAAAAAGAAAATCCAGAAAATCAAAAAGAGACATTTAATAAAATTCTTGAAAAAACTATTCATGTATATCTAGATCAAATTAGAGATAAAAGTTTTGTGGTAAGAGTAAAACGTGCATGAGTTCATGATTTTAAATCTATCGACTTAGAACGCTATGTTGGAGCATGATTATTAAAAAAACTTGATTCTGAATGAATTCATTGAAAAGTAAGTTTAAGAAATCCTGAAGTGACTGTTTCTGTAGAAATTAAGGATGAAAATTTATATATTGTAAAAAATAAAGGAACTGGTATCGGTGGTTACCCAACAGGGGTACAAGATAAAATCATCAGTCTTATATCTGGAGGATTTGATTCTGGAGTTTCAACATATTCAATGATGAAAAGATGATGTAAAGTAGATTTTCTATTTTTTAATCTCTGAGGTTCTGCTCATGAATTATGAGTAAAACAAGTTGCATATTATCTGAATAATCAATTTTCAAGTGGATATGCTGCAAACATAGTAACCGTTCCTTTTGAAGATGTTATTCGTGACCTAGTTATGAATGTTGATCATAAATATAGAGCAATTATTCTCAAAAGATGTATGCTAAAAATTGCTGACAAACTTGCTCAAGAAAATGAATATTATGCAATTGTAAAATGAGATAGTTTAGGACAAGTATCAAGCCAAACATTAAAGAATATGTTTGCAATAGATAGAGCATCTGAAACGCTTGTGTTACGTCCATTAATCTGATTCAATAAACAAGAAATTGTAAATATTACAAAAGAAATCTGAACTTATGATTTTGCTTGTAATATGCCAGAATACTGTGGAGTAATATCTGATAAACCTGCAACCTGAGCATCATTAAAAAAAGTGATTGAAGCAGAAAAAGTATTTAATGAATCATTACTTTTCGAAGCATTTGATAATAAAAAAGTAGAAAAAGTAACAGATATTATAAAAAATGCTCAAAATCATTCAGATGAAATTGAAATTAAAAATTTCGCAATAGATAATGATGTAATTATCGATATTAGAGATCCAGATACTCAATCAAAAAAACAACTTCTTGTTGAAAATAGAGAAATTATATCAATTCCCTTTTATGATATAAATAATGAATTTTCAAAACTCGATCAAACAAAAAATTACTTACTTTATTGTGATAAATGAGTAATGTCAAAATTACACTGATTATATTTATTAGAAAAATGATTTAATAATGTTGCTCTCTTTCAACCAATTGAAGCGGATAAAACATGTTGAACTTTATAAAAGAAAAAAGACTCTATTTGAGTCTTTTTTTTATATTAATAATTTTTTAAGGTAGTATAAATATAATTCTATTTGAGATGTAAATCTCTTACACATGTGTTAAATTAAATCAAAATGGATTCATCTAAAATTGGGTGACCCAATAACAGGAGTAGCATATGATGCTCAAAACAAAGTTACTTGCTAGTAGTCTAGCACTTGCTCTTACTGGAGCAACAGGAATAGTAAATGCTGAAACCGTTGTAAAAGAGGGTGCCGACATTAACAATCCTGAAAGTTATGTTCTTGGTATACCAAAAGCACGAAATGCAGTAGTACCAAGTTATCATGATAGTGATGATATCGAAGCACAAATTTTTGCGGTTGATATCGCTTCGCAAAATCTTTTTAACGAAATCGATGTTTTAACACAAATGAAAGGTGGACATGGATATCCACCTTATGTGCTCAAAGCAACAACAGACCGTATTTCAAATAGCCTAAGTAGTTGGACAACTTACCTTATGGGCGACATGGAAAAAGGTATATTTGGTCGTTATAATGGTTTAGATATTGAACTTGCTGCTCATACGAATGAACTTGGCGCCAGTCAGAAAAAACTTCAATCTGAAGGATTGACTCAACTTGGTGCTCGAATTGATGATGTTCAAAATCAATTGAATAGCATTATTTCGGACCAGACTCAAGTTCAGCATGCCTTTATTAATTTCAATCAACTCCCGAAAGAGTTTGAATTTAATGGTGTGCAAGGTCTACAAAACGGCACGGTAGAACATCCATTATTACAATACATGGCTTGTTATCCAACTGAGGTACCAGACTATCTCGCTGCACATACAACCATGAATCAAGTAATGTGTGTATTTAATATCACTATGGCCGCATCACATCAAGCCTATGTAGTATATCGTGGTTACTATCCAAAAAACCAGATTTCTGCGGGTACAAAAGTGACTGTTATCGATAATGGTGCTATTTTTGCAAAAACCAACAAATGGTTACGCATGAATGGTATGAATAAACCAGAACGTTTACAAATGTATAAACTCCTGGGGAATCCAACTACCTACAAAGCAAAACCCCTTCCAGTTCGCGGCCTCAGTGCTGTGACAACATCTGAGAGTGTAGTCGTTCCTTATGCAGCATCTAGCAATAATGCTGTTATCCTACCAAAACAGGAATTTGCTGAGTTCAAACATGGACAAGGTATTAATTCTTATACACAAGGCAGTTCTAATTCTGGAAATGCCGGTCGTGACAATGTTTCTATAAAAGTTGGTTCAGGAACTGGATCAGTTGACTTAACCGTTGAATAAAAAGAGGTTTCCATGAAACATTTATTGTTTTGTGCCAACCTTTGCTTATTCAGCACGGTTGGTTATGCCGGTTCTAACTCTGATACAAGAGAAGAATCAAACAGTGGGAATGCTGCCAGAGATAATGTATCCATCATGATTGAAGATACTGCTCCAAACAGCAATATTAAAATAAAAATAAAGCGCCGTGGTAACGAAGAGAATCAAGTTGATTTGCAACTTTGTGACGAAACTAACTTTACTCAAAGTGCTGTTGAATCAAACGATCCTCTATGTTCATCAGAAGAATAACGCTCATGAACAATAAAAAAAGGGAGAAAGCATTAATGCTTCCTTCCCTTTTCTTGTGTAAAATTATTTTACTTTATTGTATTCTTCTTTTACATTTGCAATAACTTTGTTCAAATCTTTTTTATCTTTATTTACTAGAGTTGTTGTTTCAATTGGTAATTTAACAATTTCAGTATCTGATCATTTTGGAGCTAACATTTGTATATAATGTTTTCCTTCATCATCACTCACAACTTGTAACTGTGAACCGTCTTCTAAAATTTCAAGTGTTTCAGAAGCACTAGTTGTATCTAAAATTAAATCAATTGTTTCATTTTGAAAAATATCAACATATTTATTCATAAGTGTATCAACTCCTTTGTCTAAAGTAGCAAAATCGTTTCATTCAAGTACTGATCTATCAAGAGGAATTCTTACATCACTATCTGCAACCCTATCACCGAATAAAGTTACTAATTGAAGTGAGAATTCTCATTTATCATTTTTTGTTAGTTCAACATCTAAACCATGAATTTGTTTATAGTTAGCTACTTTTGATTCAGTGTTTAGTATTCTATCAATTGCTTTTGTTTGAAATTTATTGTTATATTCAGCTTCGATTAATTGAAGACGAGTATCTACGAATTTTTTAGCAGAAAGTTCATCACGGACATATTCTAAATTATTTGGATCCATTGAAATTTGTAAATCATAGTCAGAAACTCCATCTCACCATGCTGTATCAATTTCAATAGAATTCGTTTCTTTATTATATTCTACTAATATGTCATGTCCTGCTTCTGATACAAATGTTGCAAGATCTGGATTTCCTTCAAATAATTCAGCAATCCATTCTTTAAAATTAACCATCGCTTCAGATAATTTTTCTGTATCAATTAATGGTTCTGTATTTTGAGATTCTGTATATTTTTCTTCGTATTTTTGTTTAATTTCAGCTACACGAGACGATACATATTCTTTTGCTGAAGCCTCATCATTAATAAGGTCAGATTCTTTGATATCAACAGAAAGTTCTAAGTCATAATCCATAACTCCATCAAGCCATGCTGTATCAATACTGATTGTATTTGTTAACTTATTGTATTCAATAATAATTTCATCTCATGCTTCAGATGTGAATTGAGCTAAGTCAGGATGTCATTCAAATAGTTCATTAATCCATTCTTTTACTGTATTTCATACTTCAGCTATTTTTTCTCAATCAATAAGTGATTCTGAACCTTCTTCTTGATTATCTACTTTTTTATCAATTTCACCATCCATTCTTTTTTCAAATTCTGAAATTTCATTTTCAAAAGCAACAAGTTCATCTGGTGTTGTTTTTCTTGAAACAATAATTGTAGTCTCAAATAATTTTGAAATAACTGGATCATTTTGAAAATCTTTATTTCCTCTATATTCTTTAATTAATTCGTTTACTTTTGTTTTTCTTTCTAGTTCTTGTTGAATATCGTTTTTCTTTTCTTCTTTTTCATTAATTTCTTGTTGTTCCAATTGTTTTTGTAATTCTCTTTGTTCTTGTTGATCAGCAATTAGCTCTTTATGATTATCAACTGCATCACTGATTGATTGTAAATCTTCTACTGATAGATCATTTAATAGGGCTTTTAATGAAGCTAATGTTTCAACAGAATCTTTTCCAAGTGCGATATTTTCTTCTAAATCAATCATAGATTCTTGAGTATTTTCAAGGTCTCAACTCAGCTCGATAATTTCATCTTCTTCTAGAGAAACAACTGATAGGATTGCATCCAGATTTTTCATAGTATATTGAATATTTTCAACATATTTTAGTAAATCTGCTTCAGCTTCTGGATATAGTGTAGTTAATTCATTTTTAGCTTCTGATTCTTGTTTTTCATTTTCAGCTTTTTCTCTTACTACTCTTAACGCTTCAACTCTTGCTTTTTCTTCTTGAATCAGTCTATCTGCATATTCACGATTTGATTCTGAAATATTTTTATTTTCTTTATTAAGTTCAGTTATTAATTTTTCTATTTGTTTTAAATTTGAAGAATCAATGATATCTGTTTTTACATAATTAGATTTATATTCCGGTGACTCAGCAGTTAATAATTGAGCTTCGTCATATCTTTTCATTAATGCTTCAATTTTCATATCATCAGATATTTGATCAAGACCATCAATAGAGATTTCATTATTATTTCATAGTTGGTCATTAAGAATATCATTATTTTGTAATGTATTCCATGATTCTTGCGTAAATTTACCTGAAGATAAATCAATTGTTCCATGATCCCAAGTAATATTTCCAACTAATTGTTTATAAACAAGTATGGTATTATGAGCTTCATTTAAGACAAGAGAGAATACATCTTTATCTCAAAGAGTCTCTGCAATTGTATTATAAGCTGGCATATTGATATCAATATTCGTTGAACCAGCCATAGTAACTAAGGCTTTATAATCTGATTCATTTCATATTGTATATCAGTTTTTTAGCATATCTGAAACTGATGCTTTGATTGATTCTTTTAATTCACTTAATCAACCTTGTGCTTCTTCAGAAGGGGCATCAAATTTAGCTTTTAATGATTCAATATTTTTTAAATCTTGCCCATTTAATTTTCCATCTTTAAGAATTTCTTTTAAAAGATTTACAGGTTGAATAGTTTCTGTTGTATCTGTTTTAACATCTGAATTTTCTGCAACTCATGGGTTTTCCATTAATTGCATAGGTAAAATGTTTAATAAAAGTTTTTTGTATGTAGTAAACATAAAAATTATATTAAAAAATATTATGAATAGTTAATTCATAAAATATATACTGTTATAATACCATAGATTAAATTCTGCAGTCAAAATTATAACTTGACGATTTATATAAATATTTATTAAAATACAAAAAAAATACGTTTAGAATATTTCTAAACGTATTTTTTCATTGCTAACTTAGCTGCTTTATCCATTGATCTTTCTTTTAAAACTTGTTTCTTTTGATGAGCTTTTTTCCCTCTTGCAAGAGCAACTCTTAACTTAATCAAGCTTCATTTAAAATAGAGTTCCGTTGGAATAATTGTATATCATCATTCTTTTATTTTTGTAGAGAGATATGTGATTGTTTTTCTATGAAGAAAAATTTTTCTTGGGGCATCTGTTTCCAATCATGATCTATTAGATAATGCTTTCCATGCAGTAACTGTCATTCATTTAATATACAGCTCGTTGTTGATTACAACGATATATGCTGCTTTTAAATTTACATGTTTTTGACGAATACTTTTCGTTTCGTGTCATTTTAACTCGATTCAAGATTCCCATGAATCTAGTAATTCATAATCGAAAAATGCTTTCTTATTTTTCGTAATTTGTGTATCTTTTTTTTTCATTTCTATTCTTAATCAATTTTATTGTTTTTCCATGAAAAGATTTTTTTGATTTTTGAAGATATATGAAGCTGGTTGTCATTTATAATACCAAGGCCAATTCATATAATCATCATAGTCATACTTTCATGCTTTTTCTTCATTATATGGATTTTTGTGAATTGTGAAATGAAGATGAAAATCTTTATAATTTCTATCTGGAACACCTGTGCTTCAAATTGTTCCAACTGGTTCTCATTTACGAATAATAGTTCCTTCTTTTATATGATCGTAAATATCTGTTAAGTGGCTATAAAAAACAACATCTCACTTCATTGTTTTTAACCAAACTTGATTTCCACGCAATATATCAAGATTTTTTACTTTATCCATTTCAGTTAGATTTTTTCATTTTTTTAAAGTATTTAAATCTTCAAATACAAATCCATCAACTACTCTTACAATTTGTGCATCATCAAGTGCAATTATTTCTTCTCATTTTTTAGAACCTATATCCCAACCGTGATGAATTCAGTCTGTGTAAGAACTTCTATAAGGTCTTCATGAATTAGGTATTTTTGAATGTCTTGTTGGTACTCAATACCCTTGAACTGGAAGGAAATATCTTTGATTTCTTAAATCTATGATATTTGAAAAAATTGCTCTAGTATAAAGTAATTCAGAAATATTTCTTTGTAATAAATTTTTTGTTGAATTTGAAATATTTGTATTAATTTTACTCTTGTGTTTTGATATTTTTTGATTTATTTTTTCCTGTATTTCTTTGAGTTTTTCAGTAGGTAAATCTAAAATTTTACTATATAATTTATTTTCACTTAATATATTTAATTTTCCTGAATAAAGTATTTCAGCTCATTTTTTTAAATATACTTTTCTATCATTACAAGAATTTCCATTAAATGTCATTGAAAAGAAATAATATTTATTTCTTTTTTCTAAAAATTTAAATGAAGTATCACAAGTAGATACCATTGAAAAATCTGAAATATCTCTTCATGATTGAAATATAAATTTTGCAGTATTTAATTTTCCATGTTCGAGAAATATATTTGAAGTATTTTTATAATACAATGTTGTTGGAGTGTTTGAAAATCCTATAGAACTCCCAAAAACTAATGAATATGAAAAAATGCTTGCAGCGAGAATTACAGATATCCATAGTATAAGTGATTTTTTTTGCATATGATGGTTTTCAACTATATATAAAGTGGACAAACTATAGTCAAAAAATGGTTTTTTTCAAGTGTAATACGTCTTTGCTGTTAAAAACTTTATACAAAAAGAAAAACCGACTTACGTCGGTTTTTTCAAACTGGATAGTTTATGATGTTTGGATTTCAACACGTTCGCCTGGAAGCAGATCTGTTTCATCTAAGCCTGGTTTACTCTTTACAGCTTTTGCTGCATTCATTTGCCATGCTTCTTGAGCAATTGCTTCTTGTTCAGCACGAGTATCAGCATTTAAGAATTCTTGTTCACCTAACATTATACACTCTCCTTGTTATTTTTATTTTCTTCTGATGGCACCTTTCCGTTGGAGCCATTCCATCTTGATTGACTTTTGAAGCCAACTTCATCTTCTGGACATCCATCATTTGGTTCTAAATATAACATATGTTTCCCCTTTTTTTATGATTTTTTAAGCCGAGTGGCTAGCCATGAGACATAAATAACTCTTTTATAGTTACCAACTCCTGATTTTTATAAAAACTTTTTTTTTAAAGATCTATAATATTTATACGAGGTAGCGCATAAATCAAAAATCATTCTATTTATCCCATATTTCAATAAAAAAGACTAAGCTTTAGCTTTTTTACTGAAGGATAGGATAAAAAAAAACCTCTAGGTGATTTCCTAAAAGTTTTTTTGAATTCTTAATGTTCTATCAAAAAAATCTCTTAGGCAATTCCTAAAAGTAAGACAATCATCGCTAAAATGTTTCCAGCAAAATTTCTCATTTTTTGATTCATTAAAAATAAAACTATAAATTAAATTTAGTACTTTTTTCGGTATTGTCAATTTTTTTGTTGAAAAAAAATAATATTTCCCTATAGAAAAGGAAATATTATTTTTATTTTTATTCACCATACCACATTGATTGTTCCCAATCAGTAAGACTTTCAACGTCATCAATAGAAATTTTAGTAAAAATTTCTTGTCATTTTAACAATATATAAATTTCTGTTTTTCCAGATTCTAATTCAGTTAAGAAACTTTTTAATTCGTGCAAATCTTCTTTTTTTGCATGAGACGGAATTTCAACAACATATTTATATTCTTTAAAAACTTCTTTATTTGTTTCTAAGTCTGTAATTTGTTCACTTGGTTCTGATTGTTGTTCATGAATTTTATTTTCTAATTTTGTTTCAAATTCTTTATTTTCTTCTGATTCTGAATTATCTTCTTCTTCATCTTCAATTTCAACTTTTTCAAAATACATCAAACGTTTTTTCCCATCATATAAACCTAGATCTCTCGCTTGTTCACGAACTTGAGAAATACTTGCAATTTTGATATCACGAGCTTGAACTGATTTACGACCGTATTCAAAATTTACTTGCAGAGTACCATTTACAATGACAATTTTATCTACATCGAGTTTATCTTGAAATTTTTCTACATCTTTTGGAAAAATAACTACCTCAAATTCATAATCAAATCCTTCACACTTTAAGAAAACCATTGGTTTTCATGTTTTTGTAACAATTTTTCTTAAATCCACAACTACTCAAACTGCTTGGATCATTTCATCTTTAGGTTTTTCCGTTTTTTGTTTTCATTTTTCTTGAACAATCTGTTCTTTTTTTTCTTGATCTGATAAATATTTATCAGGATTATTTTTTTTATCAAGTTCTAATAAGTCTGACATAGACATTTTTAGCTTTTTAGTAGCATTTGAACGTCTAGCACAGTATCTTCATAAACCATCAAGAGCATGTCATGACACAGAAAATCAAATCATTTCTTTTTCTCATTTTAATTTATCTTCAAATGAAAATTTTTCTGTTTTAATTAGTTCTAGTTTTTCCTCAAACTCATCACAATTATCAAATAATCAAATTTGTGATGTTGCTTTTTTCTTTTCATCTTTTCTACAAAATTTAATCATATCAGGGATCGAGTGATACATATGAGCTCTATCTCATAAATCATCCATCGCTCATGACATAATTAATGCTTCAAGTGATTTTTTATTAATAACTTCTGTCCCACAAGATTCAATAAATTCTTCTAACGATTCAAAATCTCTTCATAATTCATCTCTTGTAGCAATAACTCTATTAATTGGTCCATCTCAAATCCCTTTTATCGCTTTTAAACCAAAACGAACATTTTTATCATCAATATAGGTAAAATGTTTTAATGATTGTTGTACACTTGGCGGAAGAACATCAATTCATTTTGATTGACATTCTCAAACTTCTAAAACAATTCTTTCCATATTTTCCTCATCAGAAACCATAATTGAAGTTAGGAATTCTGTTGGATAATAGGCTTTTAAATATGCTGTTTGGTAAGCAATAAATGCGTAACAAGCCGCATGTGATTTATTAAATGAGTAATTCGCAGCTGGTTGAATCATTTCCTCATAAATATAACGAGAAACTTCTGGTTTATATCATTTATAAGAAGCTCCTTTTTCAATAAATTCTTTTTTTAATGCTTCAATTACTTCTAATTTCTTTTTCCCGACTCAACGTCTTAATAAATCGGCTTCACCAAGAGAAAATCATGCCATATACTGTACAATAAACATTAATTGTTCTTGATAGACAGCAATACCATAAGACACATCTAGGATTCATTTTAAATCTGTTTCTAATTTTATTCTTTGTTCCTCAACTACTTCTTCTGAATAACCTGCTTTTGTTAATATTTCATGTAAAGCATCCGTCATATATTTAATCTCCTCTCTCCCATATTTTCTATCAATAAATGTTGGGATATAAGCAAGTGGTCCAGGACGATACAGTGATACCATCGCGATAAGATCTTCAAAAACATTTGGTTTCAGATCACGTAAATACTTTCTCATCCCATCAGATTCAAACTGGAAGACTCCGGTTGTATCTCCTGCAGCAAATACTTCAAATACTTTTGGATCATCCATATTTATTTTCAAAATATCAAACGTATCTCATTTATTATTTTTAATAATTTTTTGAGCACGTTTAATAATTGTCAGATTTCTTAATCAAAGGAAATCCATTTTTAATAATCATAGATCTTCCAATGGATATGCACTATATTGAGTTACAATTGCTTCAGCATCTTTTGGCGGATGTTGGAGTGCTGTAAAGTTTGTCATAGGTTCTGGTGCAATGATTACAGCACAGGCATGAACTCATAATTGACGAACATTCCCCTCAATTTTTAAGGCATTATCAATGATTTCTTTATATTTTTTATTTGTATTGTAGGCTTCATTAAATTCAAAAGATTCTTCTAAAGCTTTTGCTAATTTTGTCCCTGGTTTTTCAGGAATAAGTTTTGCTAGTTCATTCATTTCTTGAAAAGGAATTCACATAACTCTCCCAACATCTTTTACCGCAGCACGAGCAGCAAATGTACCAAAAGTACAGATTTGCGCTACTTTATCAGAACCATATTTATTTCTACAATATTCTACTACTCTATCTCTTTCATTATCGGCAAAATCCGTATCGATATCTGGCATCGAAACTCTGGCTGGATTTAAGAAACGTTCAAATAGTAGATCATATTCCATAGGATCAATATCTGTAATTCCAGAAAGAAATGCCATAATTGAACCTGCTGCTGATCATCTTCCTGGTCAAACAGGAATATCATTATCACGAGCCCAGTTGATATAATCTGCTACAATCAAGAAATATGCATCAAATCACATTTCATGAATTACTACTAATTCATATTCTAATCTTTCTATATAATCTTGCCTCTTTTGTTCAAGAGATGATAAAAATAATTTCTTTTTATCAGAATAATACGTTAAAGATAAAGCTTTTAATTCCTCAGGTGAAGTTTCTGTGAGTTTTTTATCTAAGCTCGGTTTATCCATTTTTTGTACCAATTCGAAAATTTCAGTTTCAGTTAGACCATAATCATATCTCCAATTAAGTCCTTTGAATGATAAATAACGTAAATACCATTCAGAAGAATCAAGTTCTTTTAGGACCGGTCCTCTAATAGTATCTTCCATATCAGAAAAACTCCCAAGAGTATACACTTCTTGATCTTTTTCTATTTGAATTGCTTTTTCATAAATAATTTGATCTTTTTCAGGAAGTTCAAATGTTGGGATAAGTATTCCTCAAGTTTCTATATCCATATCTATCATTTCTGCAATTTTTACAGTATTTGATAATGCTTCTGGAATAAATCCAAACAACATTTGCATATCTTCTTCTGATAAAAATGAATAATTCCCATTGATTAATGTTCTTCTATCTGGATTTTCAATTTCGTGACCGGTCCCAAGTGCTTGAATTACATCTTGTGTTTTTGCATCTTCTGGATCGACATAAAAACAGTTATTTGCTGCAACAACTGGTATATTATAATTTTTGTGGAGATCAATAAGTTTATCTGTTACAACATTTTGTTTTGGAATATCATCATGATATAAAAGTTCTAAAAAGAAATTTTCTTCTCAAAAAATATCTTGATACTCTTTTATTTTTGCTAAAATCGTTTCATCAGATTTTCCGCATAAAATATAATATGGTATTTCTCATGAAATTGGTCAAGATAAAGCAATTGTGTGTTCTGAAAATATTTTAATATCTTCGAAAGTTACTTTTGCTTTTTGTCATGCATTTTCCAAACTTGCTTTTGAAGTAAGTGCAATAATATTTTGATATCATTGTAAATTTTTTGCAAGAAGGACCAGTTTATGATTCAAAGTTGGATCTAAACTTGATTCGACAAAAATCTCAGTCCCCATAATTGGAGTGAGACCGTTTGATTTACATTCTTTATAAAATTCGTGACAACCATGAATATTACTTGCATCAGTTAATGCAACAGCTGTCATTCAAAATTCTTTCGCTTTTTTTACGTAATCTTTTGGCTTTGGTAAACCTTCTAAAATACTATAATGTGAGTGATTATGCAGATGGACAAAACTCATATTTTTCTCTATTTTTAGCAAATAATTATTATTTTTATTGTATAAATTTTTTCAAAAATTGCGAATTTTTAGACAAAAAAACAAAATTATGATATTTTATTATCAGAAGATAAAAAAGGGGTTTTTATTATTAAATCATTTTCTATGAATGAAGTTATTAAAACATGCGAATCTATCGAAACATATGATGAAACAAAATGTGAAAATATGCTCGAAAATCTTGATAAAAAAGTCGCGTTAGATTTTCCTTTTGAAAAAAATGATGATGGAAGTCTTACATATATGAAGGATAATCTAAAATTGAATATTAAAGTCGAAGATGGTCCTCAACTTGTTGATATTCATACCCTCACTTTGCAAATATTAAACCTTGCTCAACAAAATAACAAAAGAAATTACGATGAAACATATATAATCGAAAAAGATAACTTTTTTGGAAAAACTGGGTTATTATTTGAAAATGGTCAATTTGATCTTACTGAACACTTAAGCCATGAAGGGTTTGAAAAAATATTTGGAAATGCAACTGAAGAAACAAAAGAAGCATATGCAAAATTTTTAACAGAACTCATAGATCCTTCAACTATTGACTATGAAGATACTGTTAGCACGAGCAAAAATAATGAAATATTAGAAAATTTACAAAAACATGAAGATTCAATTTCAGCAATTTTTGAATGAAAAACTATTTCAGATATTTTATCATCAAAATTAGAAGTTAATCAAGAATCATCATTAGCATTATTAAAACATATTATCGAAAATTCAACCGAAGCTGGTTATATTAATGGTGTTGATTATCTAAAACAACTCACTTATAGTGAAATCAAATTTGTAAAAGAAGATTATCACATTCATCCAGAAAGACCTATTTCAATGGAATATGATGGCTGAAATGCAGTAACCGTTATCCAACAATGAAGAGTTTTATGACAATATAGATTAGAAGACTATAACGATCAAATAATTCTTTCTCAAGCGCTTGGAATAAAATCAGCTGAAGATTATAAAGTAAGTAACGCTTCTGTAAAATCTACAAAGATAAAATAAAAAAAGTTAACCAATATATTGGTTGACTTTTTTTTAAAAACTGATAAAAATAATAAGTTGTGAAAATATAGGGAAAAAGAATGCAACGTAGTGCAGTAGGAATTCTGTTAATTCTTGCATTAAGTGCTTGTACGACAAGCCGACATGTAGAAGAAGTACAGAGTCCAAACATCAAACATCACTTCTTGTGTCAAAATAACACAGGAAAAACTTTGATGGAAACAAAATTTATTGACGCTCCTCTGGAAAAAGAAATTGAGTTCATGTTGTATAAACATGGATTCCAGAGAAATCAATGCCAAGAGATTTCAGTATCAGAGTATGTAACTCTGATGTTGGATTCCTTGGACTAACAAAAAACCGCAGCTTTCGCTGCGGTTTTCTTTTTTATTATTTTTCTTCTTTATTTTGAGCTTCTTCTTGTTTTTTTTCTGATTTCATAATCGGAAACAATACAACATCTCTTAGATTTTCTTGTTCAGTAAGAAGTGATACCATTCTATCAATTCCCATTCCCCATCCTGATTGACAAGGCATTCCGTATTCCATTGCTAATACAAAATCATCATCACTTGCAGTAGCTTCTTCATCTCCTGCTTCAATAGCTCCAGATTGTTCATCAAAATTTTCTTGTTGAATTTTTGGATCTACTAATTCAGAATATGCTTTTAATACTTCCCATCCGTTAAGAACTAATTGGAATTGTTCAACAATTTGATCATCAGCATCTGATTGTCTTGCTAAAGGTTGCATTGTTTTTGGGTAGTTGTAGATAAATGCTGGTCCTACAATTCCTGGTCTTAATACTTTTTTATATAAGTAGTCGATCATTGTAGCTGTTGCTTGTTTATCCATTCCTTCCCAAGAATGTCCAGCTGCTTTGATATCAGCTCTTAGTTTTTCTTCATCCTCAGCACCATATACTTCAACATCAATTCCTGATTTTTCTTTTACTCCTGCAATATAATCAATTTTTTGCCATGGAGTTGTAAAGTTTACTTCTTTTTCTAAACCATTTTTATCTCTAATTTTGATATTTCTATCTAAATTCATTGTTTCGAAGATATAATCAAACATATCTTCTGTAAATTTCATATTATCTTCAAAATTCCAATATGCCGCATAGTGTTCAAATACTGAAAATTCTTGCATATGAGTTGGATCTGATCCTTCATTTCTGAAGTTTTTCCCCATTTCAAATACTCTTTCAAATCTCCCAACCGTAGCTTTTTTCAGAGCTGTTTCTGGGGCAATTCTCAGTACAAATTGTTCATCAAAATCATTATGATGTGTAACAAATGGAGCAGCTGCTGCCCCTGATGCTGCACTTCCTAAAATAGGAGTTTCGATTTCAATAAAATTATGTTTCCAGTAAAATTCTCTAATTGTTTTTACAAAATCACTTCTAAATTTAAATCTTTCAAAAGATTCATTATTTGTGATAAGGTCTAAATATCTTTGTCTATAAATAGTTTCTTGGTCAGTTACTCCATGAAATTTTTCAGGAAGAGGTCTTACTGCTTTTGATAATACTTGAAATTCTTTAACAAATAGAGTTAATTCTCAGTGTTTTGTTAAAAATAAATCTCCTGTTACCCCGATATAATCCCCTACTTGACAGAATTTTTCAGCAATTTTAAATGCTGTTTTATCTTCTCCTCCAATAACTACATTTTCTACAAGTTCTCTCCCTGTATTAAATGTAACTTTGTCTTTTACAAAACAAACTTGAATATCTTCAGTATTGTCTCTAATTTTCCCAAATAACATTTTTCACATACCTCTACTTGAAATAATTCTCCCTGCAGTTTTAAATTCACCAACAGATCCATTATCCATAAGTTCTTTTGCATCTTTTACTTGAGATTCTTCTTTTCTAATATCAATGATATCTTGTTTTCCATGGAAATGATTTGCATAACAAATAATTCCCGCTTCTTTCATTGCTTGAATTTTAACTTTTCTATCAAGCGCTTCTCTAGAATATTCCACGTTTTTCCTTGATTTAATAAATAAATTTTATGGCTAGATTATAGGAATATTTTCAAAAAAAACAAACTTTCAAGACTTTTCATAATTTTTTTTATTTTTTTTATAAATTTCTTTTCAATATTTTTTAAAATCGTCAACGCGTTTATTTGGTTAGATTCAATTTTTATGATAGTATATAAGAGATTATATTTAACTAAAATTTATGAAAAAGTTATTTTTCATCACAATTGCATTTTTAATGTCAGCTGAATCAAGTTACGCAGCTGGTCTTTTTACTGGTTGAAGCACTCCTGTAGCTAAACCTGTAGAGAAAAAAACAGAAGCATGATTTTTTGATGGAAGTCTTGATATGTTTAGTCTGGTAGGTACTCGGATTTTATACATCCTATTATTCTATGTATTTTATCGTGTATCAAAAGCACTTTTACGTTTTGTTTTTGAATTATATTACGCTAAGAATCTCAGATATCTCAAAGTAACTGTTCCAAGAGCAGATTCAAAACTCGATAAAGAAAAAGAAACAAAAAAAGACTTCAAAGAAAAAATTTGAATGATGTCTATGTTTTATAAAGCCATTCATAAATTATCTGAAGCTGGTCTTCGTGATACTTTTCTTAACTTTATATTTCAACATTCGAAAATTAGTCTTGAATTAGTATATGAAAATGGAGAAGTTACATTTTACGTTGTTACTTATAAAAGTTATGTAAATTTGATTACTCAACATTTAACTTCTATATATACAGATGCAGAAGTCTTAGTCGTAGACAAAGAAGAATATATAAAAATCAAACCAAATGGATATTCTATGAGAGCCGCTTCTCTTGGAAAAGAACATGATGATGTTTATCCAATCAGAACTTATAAATATTTAGAAGATGATCCATTAAACAACTTTACTAATGTATTTGGTGGTTTATCTAAAGAAGATAAAGCTGTATTCCAAATTGTTATTAAGCCTGATTTTGCTCATAATAAATTAGCATTAAATGCTGCAAGGTTAGTAGCAAAAGGTCAATATGGGAAAAAAAGAAAAAATATTTTTGGTTTCCTAGGATTTTTATGGAATCCAATTGTAGCAATATTACAATGACCTGATGCAATGGTAGCTGGTTGAAATAATGCTCCTGGTGCGTCTGAATGAGATGCGTATAAAATCTTTAACCAAGCAGAAACAGAAGCTCAAAAAATTATGGGTGAAGCTGCAGCACAGCCTGCATTTAAATCTTCTGCTCGTGTTCTTGTAAGTAGTAAAGTTCATCAAAGTGCTGAAAACTGAGTTCATGCAATTGTAGCTGCTGCTTCAATATTCACGGATGAATACAATAATTCACTTGATAATCCTCAAGTTCTCGAAGATGCATTTCCTTGGTTATTTACTCCATTAAGATATTTTGGTTTTAGATATAAACTTGTAGGATTCTTTCAAAATACTTCATTCTTCTCTGCAGATGAAGTTTCTACATTATTCCACTTACCAGATATAAATTATAATAGATCTCCTATTATCAGCTGGTTAGAATATAAAAAACTTCCTACTCCTCATAATTTAAAATCTATGAAAGATGTTACTCTTTTAGAAGAAAGAGTAAAAGTCTGAGAAAAAGATGGTGAAGACTTATTTGAAAGCAAAAAAGTTCATAGACACCTTGGTTGATTCCCTGTCTATAAAGACTGAGTACTTCTCGGTTGGAATGAATATAGAAACAAAAAAACTCCTATCTATTTTAGTAGAAAAGATAGATGAAGACATCACTATGTTATTGGGAAGTCATGAGGGGGGAAATCAGTATTTATCGGATACCTTGCTAGACAAGATATGCGGAATGGAGATGGTATCTGTGTAATTGATCCACATGGAGATCTCGTAGAAGATGTACTAGACTTTACACCAAAAGAAAGAGCAAAAGATGTAGTTGTTTTTGATCCATCTGACACAGAAAGACCTATGGGGTTAAATATGTTAGAAGTTCTGGCAACTGATCCTGAAATTAGAAAAAGAGAAATGGATAGAGCTGCAATGGATGCGACTGAAATTTTTATTAAAATATTTGGTGATGAAGTATTTGGTGCACGTATACAGCACTACTTCCGTAATGGATGTTTGACACTTATGGAAGATGTCGATGATGGGGGTACAATTATTGATGTTCCAAGACTATTTGTCGATGATGCTTTTATGAAATATAAAGTTTCAAAAGTAAAAAATCCTGTAGTTAGATCATTCTGGGAGCATGAATATGCAAATACTGGTGATAGAGAAAAACAAGAAATGATTCCTTATTTCTCTTCTAAATTTGGTCCATTTGTTACTAATACAACTATTAGAAATATTATTGGTCAACCAAAATCAGCATTCAATATTCGTGAGATTATGGACAACAGAAAAGCTCTACTAGTAAATCTATCAAAAGGGAAAATTGGAGCACTTAATGCACAGTTACTTGGTCTGATATTTGTATCAAAAGTAAACATGGCAGCAATGTCGAGAGCTGATATTCCTGAAGAAGAAAGAAAAGATTTTTATATGTATGTTGATGAATTTCAAAACTTTGCAACAGAAACATTTGGTGAAATATTATCTGAAGCCAGAAAATATCACTTAGCATTAATTATGGCTCACCAATTTATTGCTCAAATTAATAGTTCTGGTGCTCAAAAATGAGACAAACCAAGCATTAAAGATGCAGTATTTGGGAATGCTGGGACAATTATGTCATTTAAAGTTGGTGCTGATGATGCTGAATATATGGAAAAAGAATATGCTCCATTATTATCTCAACAAGATATTATCTGAATTGCAAACTTTACAGCTTACTGTAAATTAAATATTGATAATGCAACAACTCGTCCATTCGATTTAAAAACAATCCGGGATAACAATTACAAAAATAAAAAAATTGCTTCTATTATCAAAGAATATTCTCGTAAAAAATACGGGAGAAAGAAAAAATATGTTGATATGGAAATCGAAGCAAGACTTGGAATTATGCCTGATTAAACTTTTTATAAATAAACTTTTCTTATGAAAAAAACAAAAATTATATTATTGTTCTTTGCTTTCATAATAAGTTCATTTGCTCCTTCTGCTTTTGCTAACAGTGCACTTGATATCTCTGTAACAGGAGCAGCTGGAACAAATACAAATCTCAACTTAAATGAATGAAATCAATGAGGTAACAATATTAAAAATCCCCTACTTGATAAAATGAAACATGAGTCTCAAGTAGGTGTAACTGGAAAATGAGGTATTCGTGGTATTAAAAACTTCTTATATGAAGTTGCATGAGATTTAAAATCTATTTTTTATGTAATTGCTATAGTCTTTTATCTCATTCTTATAATAAAACTTATGTCTTCTGAAAAAACTGAAGATGAAGTTGCTAGTTTTAAAAAATGAATTATTTGGACATCTGTTTGATTAGTTATTATGCAAATTTCATATTCATTTACACAAATTCTATATGATAGATGAATTAATCAAAAACTCGCAATTGACCTGAATGAATATATGGTAAAACCACTCTTAGGTTTTGTTGAAACAGCTGCTGCTTTTATTTTTCTTGCAATGATGATATTTGCATTCTATAAACTAGTAACAGCAAATGGAAACGAAGACCAAGTAAAACAATGAAGAATGACGATTGTTTATTCAATTATTGGTTTTGTTGTACTAAAGTTTTCAAAACTCATTGTAGATTCTACATACTGAAAATTAAAATGTAAAATTTTTGATGCAAACAATAATTGTATCCAAGATAGTAATTTAGAAGGTTTAGTATGAATTGCTACACAAATAATTAATTGGGCAAACTGATTTATTGGAATAATTGTAGTGCTACTGATAATTTACGTATGAGCGAAAGTTATTTTCTCTGCAGGAAATTCAGAAACTCTACAACAAGCAAAAACAACAATTGTATATATATTTATTGGTATTGGAGTATTAGTTATGAATTATTTAATTCTAACATTCTTCTTAATTCCAGAATCACCTATTATTGGTGGATAATCATTATTTATTTATTTTCATTTTATGAAATTTATCACAAAATTCATTCTCTGATTCTTTCTTATTTTAGGAATATGTTTTTCTTCAATCACTTTTGCAGAAAGCATTCCTCTTATAGGAAGTGATGCAGGAAAGTCTATCCAAGATAGCTCAATTGCAATCTGAACAGGAGGAGACTGAATGACACAAATTACTGAAAAATCTATCAACTTATTAAGATCACTCAAATATGTATTTATGTGAGTCTTTGTAATATTTATGGTTTACAACTGAGTACAAATGATTCTATCAATGGGTACAGATGATGATGCCTTAAGTAAATCGAAAAGACAAATTTGGTATGGTATGCTTGGGTTATTATTTATTAATATTCCTGGTGAAATCTATACTGCTTTCAATAAAGAAAATCCAGGAAGTATTTGAGGAAGTACAAGTGGTGCATCTTGGGATAACCCACCAACAGATAGCGCTTGAAATCTCTTTGTTGATATGTTTTCGTTTGGTTATACTATCAACGATAATATTATCTGATTCTTGAAGGTATTAATAGCTATTATTGCTATATCAGCTATTATCATGGCTGCAATTAAAATAATGACAGCCGGTGGGAAAGAAGAACAAGTCACAGAAGGTAAATCTAAAATTGCATGGTCAGTTGTATGATTACTTACTGTTCCATTTATTGAATTATGGAGAAACTTTGCATTTACTGGAAAAGTTGAAGCGGGGAAAAACTTATTTGAAACAGTTGCAAATCTCACACTGTTCTTTGCTGGTCCTGTTGCAATAATTTTCTTAACTCTGGCATGATATTATTTTATTACATCTGCCGGGGATGAAGAAAAGGTCAAAAAAGCAAAGCATATTGTTACCAATACTCTAATAGCAACAGTAATATTACTTGCTTCGTATACATTCCTGTTAGATTTAGCTACTCTTTAAAAATTAGTAAATTATTATGAAAAAAATATTATCAATATTTATTATATGTTTTTGACTTTTCTCTACAGTATGAGTATCTAATACTTATGCAAATGATGAAAATAAAATTATAAAAGTCAGTACATCAGAAAAAGTTCCTTGAGCTAATTGTGTATGTGTAAGTGATGAAAAAGATGGTGATGACTGTACATGAGATGTACATAAGTATCAATGTGATGTAAAAACATGATTCGGTGGATTTCTTGGATTTATGAAAGATGCATTAAAATATATTACTTTTATCACTTGATTAGTCGGAGTTCTTTATATCGTTGTAAATGGTATTTTATACTCGATGTGAGGGATTGATCCATCTATGATGGATACTGCAAAGAAAAGAATAATTTGAACGCTTCTCGGCTTAGTTTTACTCCTTCTTTCTGGTCCATTACTTACTCTTATCGCTCCTTGGATATATAAATAAAAAAGTCTGAAATAATCAGACTTTTTTTTAGGAAAAATTTTTACAAAAAAAAGAATTTATTACTATAATAAATTCTTTTTTGATTTTTATTTGGTTGCGGAGACTGGAATTGAACCAGTGATCTTCGGGTTATGAGCCCGACGAGATACCACTTCTCTACCCCGCGATATGTATATGTAAAAAATGGTATCGCCACGGAGAATCGAACTCCGGTTGCCTGGATGAAAACCAGGAGTCCTAACCACTAGACGATGGCGACACGGACTTTTTTATGTAACACTAATTCCTTAGTGCTCGTTTATTATATAAAAATAAAAAAATAGTCAAATCTTTTTTGACTATTTTTTTATTTATTATTTTGAATCCATTGTCCAAACCCCATCCCAATCGTCATTAGGTGGATTTTTAATATACATTTCACAACGTTCTAAATATGTTTTACTTGGTTTATCACCAACCTGCATAAGCATCGTAAAAATAGTTTTCGCTTCTGAAAAATTTCTCTTTTCATATAAATGAATTGCTTTTTCAAAATCATTATATCTTTCTTTATGATAAGTCTCTTCTGAAAAACATATAAGTTCAAATATTTTTATAGGTAGATTTTTTCATTTTACGCGAATTTTGTCGAGATATCTAAAAATAAATTTATCCTTCACATCGTTATAGGTTTCTTCACTTACACAAATATATGTTCAATAAAATTTATTTACTCATTCTAAACGAGATGCTAAATTTACAGAATCTCATAAAGCGGTAAATTCCATTTTCCTCCCTTCTGCTCATATATTTCAAATAATTGCTGAACCTGTATTTATACCAATTCTGGCTTTAATTTCTGAAAATCCTCTTGTTTTCCATTCTACATTTAATTTATTTAATGCTCTTTGTTGTATCAACGCGGATTTACAAGCTCTATAGCTATCTAACACGTGAGCTTCAGAAAACACTCCCCAAAGTGCCATAATAGCATCTCATTCGTACTTATTAATAAACCCTCTTTCATCTAATATGATATTCGACATATCTCACAGGTATTCTCTCAAAAAATGTACAAGATCTTCTGGAGAAAACTTTTCTGAAATCGTTGTAAATCATTCAATATCTGAAAAGAAAATAGCAATTCTTTTATTTTCTCATTCTAAATTTACTTTTCATGCCCCTGATAATATTTCTGTTGCAATATCCTTTGAAACATATTCTCAAAGTGCTTTACTGAGTTTTTGTTTATGTCTGTTTTCAATAATATATTTTATAATATTCGATGAAACAAGAGATAAAAATAGTGCAAAAATAAGTTCCGTTGGGAAATTTATAATTAGATTTGTTGAATAAATAACTGCAATTGGAAATATTAATAAAAATATTGAGAAAACTGCAATATTACTAAAAATTAAAACTACTCATGAACGACTTAAATTGAAATAAACTGAAATAATAATTAATAAAAATATTAAAAACCATTCATAAAATTCATTAAAGTAAGAAAGAAATTGTCATTTTAAAACAGTGTTTATCATATTTGCATGAACATATACTCAATAATCCGTTCCATTTGGCGTATTAAATATATCTTTATTTCATGTAATTGTGATTCAAATTAATACAATTTTTCCATTAAAGTCTTTATATTGTTGTAATTCTTCAAATCTTTTTTCATCATATACATCTATAAAAGATACTTTATTATTTCTAAATTTTTTATAATTTACATAATTAATCAAAATATCTTTTGAACCTGGACTCGCATAAGGTATAAACCTTTTTCTTGTTAATTGGTAGTAATAATCATCTGAATTAATGTTTTTTACTCATAAATAATATTTAAGAATAGAAAAACTGAAATGATCAACCAATTCTTTTCAAACAGAGTAAGTAAATGGACGAATAGAATATACAATTTCGTTTACTTCATCTCTCATCGGAGTAAAAAAACCTGTTGCTTTTATTTCGTCTGAATAGATTGATTTATTGAACGTTCAATCTGGAGTAAAAAATGACCCGATCAAAACGTTATCTGCCTGCTTAATAGCTGCACGCATTTGATTATCACTTTCCTGAGTTGTCTCCTCTGTGAAAATAATATCAAATGCAATAACTGCGGCTCAAGCTTCTTGAAGTCTTTTTATAACTGGTGCATATGCTTTTCTATCAAATGGAAATCTTCCTAAAAATTCAGACCTGTCTACATTTGGATTTGACTCTTTTGCTTTGTCTAAGTTTGCCTTGTCTACTTTTAATGTTTTGTCATCAATCTCGAGTACTATAATATCTTCTGCTACTGTGTCCGTATGGGAACGTGTATCAGAAATATTGTTTTTTATCGCATAGTAAAGATTTTGATATTCTTTATTTAAAGTATAAAGCACAACCGAAGATTGACTCAGAGTAAAGACAGTCACTAATATAAATATTGATATCAAAACAGAAAGAATATTTTTTCCTTCTGGTTTTGATAAATAACTTTTCATTTTTCTAAACACGATATCTCTATATAAAGAAGTATTATTTATTATTAATAATGAAATTTTCTATAGCATTTTTTGTATCATCCAAAGTATCTTTTACTTTAGAATCTGCTTGATTCATTATATCAGTAGCTCCATTTGTTATATTTCCAAAATTTGATTTCACTGACTCTGCATTAAATAGTTCAATATTTGATCAGAAAAAGTCTTTTAATTCAAAAAAGTTATTTTTTAAAATTTTACGTAAATCTTCAGGAATAACATCTAAGTTAATATAATCTTTTAATTGAACATTCATTTCAGTAAGAATATCTTTTTGAGATTCTAATAGAGGGAATATTTTTTGAAGATCATCAAAGTTTTTATTTTTAAGGACTTCATCCATATCGTATAAAGTACTACGTACTAGTGATTCTTTTTCTTCTTGTGGTGCTAATTGAAGTAATACTTCTTTTATTTGCATTTTTTGAGCAAATAAGTCGGTTTGTTCAGATGTAATTGAATGCACTTTTTGATAATCTGATATAAGTTGATCATAAAGCGTATTTTTTTCTCATTCAGACATTTCTGTGATTTTTGCAGAAAAATCTGATTCTTCTAATACTTTATTAAAATGTTGAAATAAATTATCTTCTGTAAACGATGTAATAAGCGATTCTTGAAGTTTTAATAAATATTGGTCATCATACTTACTATTTAAGTCTTCCCATGCTCTATCTTTCACTTTTAATATAAATTCAGCAAATTTAATAAAATCGAAACTTGATAAACTTAATGGTTGTTTTTCTGGAACAGTTATTACAGAATTATCAGCTGTTGTAATTTTTACTTCATGTTCTTGAACATACAAATATTGTTTATCTAAATCGAGATTAAAGACCGTTCCACGAACTGCCGCTTCATTATCTTGGAATGTTTCTTTAAAGTATGATTCATCTCATAAGTATGAAATAACATTAGACCAAGTCTTCCCTTGCATTAATTCAAAAGAAACTTGAATTTCTGATAGATCTTTTTTCATTGCCAGTTCATTGATTTGTACCATTGAGTTTGGTCACATACGAGTTACACTTCAATCTCCCCATTCAATTAAAGCGAGAGACGTTCCTTCTCATGTTTTGACTATATATCAAAGATCAAGCTTAATAGGTTCGTCTAATGCTAAATGATGTTCATTGAGAGTATCAGAATAAACTCCATCTCAATCAATAAGAGTCACGTAAGAAGATCTATCTTCTTGATTTAATAAATTAGAACCAAAAACTCAAAGTGCAATAATTCAAATTGCTCAAATTATTACAGAAATTATAAATTTATTTTTTATTTTTTTCATTCTTGTGTATGATAGAAATATAATTAAACCAATAATAATAAAAAATTAGTTATTTACAAAAAATATGAAAAAACAGTATATCTTCTTAATACTTATTTTTATGTTTCTTTATATTTCATACTTAATAATGACCTTCACGTTAAAAGAGTATGAAAGGGATTCACAAATTGCTTATATGCAAGAATTGATACAAGAAATTAAAGATAAAAATAAATACGCAAATGAAATTATTCAATATCAACAATCGAATGCTTTTAGAAACAAGATTATAAAGCAAGAAATGTGAAGGAAAAATAAAGGTGAAAAAGTTTTAGTGCTCACAAGTGAGCAAAAGTATAATAAATATACAAAAGAAATTCCAGAAAAGAAAATTAGCTTATGAGATGAAATAAGAAAATATTCAATTACTGAGAATATGACAATATATGAAAAATGGATGTATTTTATATTCGACAAACAATCATAAAAAAACAATCACTATGTGATTGTTTTTTTTTGTTTTTATAAGTCAGACCAGTCAGAAGGGATTTCTTCAATAGAATTTACATTGCTATTTAAATTTGTTGGTGTACTAGTATCACCAAATATGATATCTCCTAATTCTTCAATCTTTTCAAATATTCTTGATGGTTCAGCGTATTTTTCAACATCTAGTCCTAATAGTCTACCGAATATTGGGAATAAGAATAATGTTAATACTGTCATTATGATACCTATGATAGCATATCTGATTGTATTAATAGCTGGTTTAATTTTTTCATCTTTCCCACCTGATAATATAAGAAGTAATCCTCCCCATAGTATGAAAACTACTGAAAAAATCCCAGAAGCTAATACAAATAATGAAATTGCAAGAAGAACAAAGTCTCCAAAATCCATTCATGGTCCAAATAAACCTACTCATTGGTTCATAGCGTTCACTGATTCAACAATCATATTTTTTTAATTAATCTAATACTTTTAAATTTACTCTAGCTCATAATTTCATACCGAATAAACGTAGAATAGAACGTATAGAGTTGATAGTATTACCACCTTTTCAGATAATAACACCCATATCTTCTTTATTTACACTAAGTGTTAAAAGAACTCCGAGTTCATCCTCGCTTCTTTCAATTTTTACATCACTTTTGTTTTCTACTAAATTTTCAATAATGAATTGTAAAAAATCAACCTCCTTCATAATATAATAATAAAAATATAATAATTATAATATAACAGAAAAAAAAAATCCTTCAAGTTTTTTTGAAGGATTTTTTGGCTTTTTTATAATGAAATGTTGTTAATTTTCATTAGTTTTTCAACTCTTGGAGAAAATTGAACACCATTAGAAACATATTCTTTAATTGCTTCTAAATTTTTAATTTTAAATTCTTTTGAAATTGGGTTGTAAAAACCTAAAACTTCCATATAACCGTGTTTAGCAGCTTTTGTATGATCAGTTAATACAACTCTAAAGAAAGGCATATTTTTTTTACCAGCTCTTGATAGTCTAATTTTTAACATATTTTCGAATTTTATAATGTATTTAATGTTGTAATTACGAATTACGAATCAAATGTCCTATTTAGAACAACTAATTATAATTCGTAATTATTTATTTTGGAATGGTGCCCAGAGCGGGAATCGAACCCGCACTTCCGAAGAAACGAGATTTTAAGTCTCGCGTGTCTACCAATTCCACCATCTGGGCAGAAGGAACGTTTAGTTTTCACTAAACAACTCCATGTTTTCTTAAAGTTCTTAAACCTTTAGCTGAAACTCTAATTTCGTAAACTAGTCCAGTTTCAGGATCTTTTATTTTTTTCTTAAAAAGATTTGGGTAAAATTTTCTTTTTGTAGCTCTCATTGAATGAGATCTTCTATTCCCTACAGCAGTTTTTTTACCAGTAATTTCACATACTCTTGCCATGTTTTCAATATTATAATATTAATGTAATCTATCAATTAATTATGCTTTAATTTCAACAGCTACTCCACTTGGGATACTTAGAGTTTGTAATAACTCAGTAGTTTTAGCGTTTGGTTCTAAAATATCAATTAATCTTTTGTGTCTTCTAATTTCGAATTGTTCTCTTGCGTCTTTGTTAACGAAAGTAGATCTGTTTACAGTAATTTTTTCGATTTTAGTTGGAAGTGGAATTGGACCAACTACTTGTGCACCAGAATCATTTGCAATTAATACAATTTTTTTAACTGCTTCATCTAATAATCTATGATCAAAAGATTTTACACTAATTCTAATTTTTGCAGTACTTTTTTTTGCTGACATCTTCTATAAATAAAGTTTTAAATTTCAATATAATTTAATTGACCAACACTAACCCGAAAGTTAATGTTGGGTATATCACATTATATGTGTATGAATTATGCTTTAACTGAAGCAACAACACCTGAACCAACAGTTCTACCACCTTCTCTGATTGCAAATCTAAGACCATCGTCCATTGCAATAGGAGATTGTAATTTAACCGCCATTTTAATGTTATCACCAGGCATAACCATTTCTACTCCTGCAGGTAATTCGATATCACCAGTTACATCAGTAGTTCTGAAGTAGAATTGAGGTTTATATCCTTTGAAGAAAGGAGTATGTCTACCACCTTCGTCTTTAGTAAGAACATATACTTCAGCTTCGAATTCAGTATGTGGAGTAATTGAAGCAGGTTTAGCTAATACTTGACCTCTTTCAACATCTTCTCTATCAATACCTCTTAGTAGTAAACCAGCGTTATCACCAGCTTGACCTTGATCAAGAGATTTGTGGAACATTTCAACCCCAGTAACTGTAGTTTTGTGAGTATCTCTGATACCAACGATTTCGATTTCATCACCAACGTTAACGATACCTGTTTCAATTTTACCTGTAACAACAGTACCTCTACCTTTAATTGAGAATACATCCTCAACTGGCATTAGGAAATCTTTATCAACTGGTCTATCAGGAACTGGTACAAATTCTTCAATAGCATCGAATAATTCGATAATAGTTTTAGCACCGAATTCTTTATCCATATCAGCTGGGTTTTCAAGAGCAACTAGCCCTGAACCTTTAACAACTGGAGTATCATCACCTGGGAAGTCGTATTTAGAAAGAAGATCTCTAATTTCCATTTCAACTAATTCAAGCATTTCTTCATCGTCAACCATATCACATTTGTTTAGGTAAACAACGATATAAGGAACACCAACTTGTCTTGATAATAGGATGTGTTCTCTAGTTTGAGCCATAGGACCATCAGTAGCAGCACAAATAAGGATAGCAGCATCCATTTGAGCAGCACCAGTAATCATGTTTTTTACGTAATCGGCATGACCTGGACAATCTACATGAGCGTAGTGTCTGTTATCAGTTTCGTATTCTACGTGTGAAGTATTAATTGTAATCCCTCTTGCTCTTTCTTCAGGAGCGTTATCGATAGAAGCAAAATCTCTAACTTCACCACCTAATCTAGCTGTTAATACAGCAGAAATAGCAGCAGTAGTTGTAGTTTTACCATGGTCAACGTGACCGATAGTACCGATATTCATATGTGGTTTAGATCTATCAAATGACATAACAACAATATTTATAATATAAAATTAAAAGTGTTTAAACTGTATCTAATTCAGAAAAAAAATCAATTATTATTTTCTCATTTTTCTAACTTTTTTTTCAATAAGCTGTAAAGCTCTTCTTAATCTTCTACGAGTGTCTCCAGTTAATCTAGGCATACTATATTTTATTAAGATTTATTTGGTATTTTTTTAATTTCACCATTACTACTTTCATAGCGTTTTGTAACCATTTTGTTTCTCATTCAAAACTAATTCTTTTTTGAAGAGTTTTATAATGAGCAACTGCCTTCATCACTTTGTTTCCAGCTTTAGGTCCTTTCTTGTTTACTGAGTAGTTTACTCTTCTAGGTCTTTTATTAGCAGGCATAATTTTCAATTACAAATTAATAATAGTAATCTTCATAATATTAAATTACAAATCATATGATCTGCAATTGAAGATTTATGTTCAAAATAACATAATGGTGGAGCCTAGGAGAGTCGAACTCCTGACCTCTCGCGTGCAAGGCGAGCGCTCTAGCCAACTGAGCTAAGGCCCCAAATATGGGATGTCTTTTAAGACTGCAATGAAAATGTGTAAATGGCGGGAGCGACGGGACTCGAACCCGCGGCCTCCTGCGTGACAGGCAGGCGCTCTAACCATCTGAGCTACGCCCCCATTTAACATTTCCTGAAGAAGTTGTTTTGTTTGACTTCTCCTGAATGCGAGACAGATAATATGAAATTTTAGTTTAAAGTCAAAACTTTTTTTTACTTTTTTATACTTTTTCTTTCTAAAAAAAAGAAAAACAGCTTTGTTAAGCTGTTTTTGTAATAAACTTTTTTATTTTTTTAGATATTTTCATGAAGATAACCATCCACTCATTCATCCTACAAACATAAATACAATAAACTCTTGTAAGAAAATTAAACGAGAAGCTCCTAATACGTAATCCGTATCAAAGGCTGCATTAAAATTTTGTAGTAACGTTATGAATATTAATAGACTTAATACAAAAGCCATCGCACTATATATCATTCATTGTATTACAAATGGGCCATATATAAATTGCCTTCCTCCTCAAACCAGACGAGTGATATAAATTTCATCTCTGAAGTAGTATATGAAGTTTCATATTACTGAATACGTAATTACAAATATCGATAATAAGAATATTCCAATAATAACATATAAACCTACTTGAAGAAGATTAATTAAATTAGTTACGCTTTGAATTTTTTTATATTGAACTGAATAATTTGAAAACTCTTCCGTATCTAAATCATTTTGAGCCAAGATATATCACTTATTTTCAATATAAGGATTTATTTTCTCATAAACCTCTAAAGGAATATTTGAAATAGATATAGTATTTGGTAGTGGATTGTTCCTTTCTAACATTTTTACTAAGTCTGGTTCTTTTGCTTTTATATCATTTAATATTTCATCTTTTGATTTGTAATCCAATGTAACTAGTGGAGAAACAGATTGAATTGAATCCATTAAACTAGTTACATCAGCAGAATTTATATTGTATCAATCTTTTAAATAAAGAGATATACTCATTTTTGAATTGATTCCCTCAATAATTGTATGACTTACATCATGTAGTAAAACTAAGATGTTTATAAAAAACATTAATAATGTTAAAACCAATACAGATGAAAGACTTAAAAATTTATTTCTTAATGTATTTTTAACTGCGTATTTTGAAATTCTAAAAAACATTCTCTACCTTATTATATATATAATTTATTTTATGTGTTCTCGAATCAAAGATATAAAGTTTTTTCGTTTTTACAAATATTGTTCTCAAGTTGGATTTTATAAATATTTTTTATTAGTTGTCAAAATACAAAAAAAGAAAAGTATTTTATACTTTTCTTTCTAGTGTTACTGACTTATCTCAAGCCGTTAGTGTTTGAATATTTTCTTCTGAATTTTTAGCAGTAAGTAAAAACTCTACTACTTTAATTTTAGACACAAGAATTTCTCTTCATAATATTTTAAATTGTATTCATGATTCTAATACTTGAATTTGGTCAAAATCAAATCATACAGAATTACTTACCTTAAAGCTAGAATCTCATAATTGTAATTCTTGAGAATCCTTATGAAACTGAATAATATCTCCTTGAGCATTGTATTCAATTCCAGAAGTTATATCTCATTCTGGTAATTCTAATAGATCTTGTTTTAATAACATATCAGAAGAAACTCATACATTTATTTTTTCTAGTTCATTGACTATATCGACTTGTTTTTGTGTATTTAATTCAATTGCAGATTGTTTATTATCAATTTCTTTTCATAAGAAATCAAAAAAATCTTTTGAGACCGAATTTACTCCAGAATATAAATCATTTAGTGTCGTAACATTATCTCAGAAAGAATGCTCTTTAGAATAATTAATTAATTGATTTTGTAGTACGCCTAGGTGCACTAAATTATCTTTTGATACTTTTGAGATTTCATCTCATAAAGTACTGTGTAATAAGTCTTCTAAATGTTCTCATCAAACCAGTTGTGAGATTTCAATATCAGAAACGTCTCAAATATTTAACCATTCATCCCATTCTCAAATATTTTTCATATTTTCAGGATTTTTAATAAATGAGATTTGTTCAGATTCTTGATATAATTTAACAGATCATTCTCATACTGCAATAAGTTCTTGTTGTTTTTTATCTACAGATTTTTGAATTTTTTCTTTTTCTCCATTAATTTTTTCTTGTTCCTTTTCTTTTTCTTTTTCTATTAATAGATTTTCTTTTTGAATTTCATATTTTTTAATACCACTTTTCAATATTTTAGATAATTGATTTTCTTTTAATGCTCCGTTTTCAAAATTGTCAGCATTATCTAATCATTCAAATTTTAAAGTTAAACCATCGATTTCTTTTCATTCTTTTGAAAATGAATCTAACCAAAGTTGTTTCATTTCATCTTTATTATTCAATCCTGTTATTTCTAGTATTTTACTCAGACTGCTTTTATTTGATTGAAAATTTTGTTCTCAGAAATCGATATTTTTGAAAATTCATTCTCCACTTATATTCCCTCAATCTTTATTTTTAGATTGTCACATTCATAATAGTGTTGAATGACAAGAATGTTGTAAAGTCAATGAATGTAAGCTATCAAGTGGATTATTAGAATCTAATCAAAGGAAAACTGCTAACATTTTTCATACAATTGGAATTTTTAGTGCAAATGATAATAATTTTTGCACAACAGGTCATGACATATCATTATCCATCAAACCTAATAAAGTTTCTTGAGCTTCATCTCACTTATTTAACTGTAAAGCGAGTTCTCATATTTTTTCTTTAGAATTTACCATAAAATCCTTTAATTTTTCTGTATTTATAGGATTTTCTTTTCATTCTGTTTTTGAGAAATCAATTGTAGAAACATCAAATGCGTCTAAACCTTTAGATAATAATTCTGGATTATTAAAAATCTCGATATGAGAAAAAATATTTTTTTGTTCCTGCTTTGTTAATTCTCAACCATTAACTTCTATATGAGTATTAATTTCTGATAATTTTAATTCATATGGGTATAAAAAATTATCGAGCGTTCATTTCAAAACATCCCCTGATTCTTTAAAATTTGAAAATCATTCTTGAACTTGTGAAATGGCATTAGAATATTCTCATTTATTTAATAAAGATAATGATCATTTGATATTTTCCTGAAAGTCTCATCCAGAATTCATTGCTAACTCGAAAAAACTCGAAGATGAAAAATTATCAACAATAGATAATTTTAGCAGATTAAATTGTGTTGGAGATAAAAATTCATATTTTCAAAACTTTTGATCAGCGTAACTTTCAAATAATTTTTGCATTTCTGTTAATCTCACAGAATCAAAACCATCAATGATATTATCAATACTGATAGCTTTTTCTATATTATTAGCAATTTGTCATTCTAATACTTCTTCGTATACAAATTTTCAAAGTACTTCAAAATTTTCAGGCTCTTTTATATTTCAAAGCTCCGCTTTTAAGTTACTTAATTCATTTTTTGTAACATTTAGAACTTCTTCAGAACTTTCCAGTCCATACTTTTGTTCAATGAATTTATGAAATAAATCAGCTTGTTCTGGATTATTTAAAACAGCAGAAGCGATATCTTCTACTTTATTAATTGATTCTATTTGATGTTCTCATCAAGTTTCTACTCCTGACATAATCCTTTATTAATAAATATTACCTTAATAATATCATACTCAATTTTTAAAAGCAAAAATTTAAAAATTATTATTTTTATACAAAAACAATATTTTAAAGAAATGTCAAAACAATAATTTGAAAATTTAATAAAATATATGTTACAATAAAAAGGAATTTAAAAAATAAACATAAATCTATGGCATGACTTGAAACAAATTCTTATGATTCTGTAGTAGAAAAACTAGGAAATATAAATAATGGTTCTTCAAAATTTAATGAGGAAACAAGAAAAAAAATGGAAGCCCTTTTAAAAGATGAGACAATAAATCAAAAACAAAAAGATGAAATTCAAGCTCATCTTGATGTTTATGCTACTTTAAAAACTTCAGTAAATACAGAAAAAGAAGCTACAAAAGAATCAGTTGAACAAAATGCAAGTATTCTAATCAATAAACTTCAAGAACTAAGCAAAGACAATAAAAGTATATCAAAGATAGATGGAAAACTTATTGCTTCTATCGAAAAACAACTTGATTATTTAGAAGAAAATAATGTTGAAGAATATGCTAAATTATTACAACAATTATCTATTACAAGCACTCAATATAGAAATTTTGTAAATGAAGGTTATACTGAAAAACTTCCTCATTTTGAAAAACTTATCATTTCTGAAAAAGAAAAGTTAATTGGCTTTCTTACTGAATCTGCTCTTGATTTAGATTCAAAGGATTTAAATCAAAGACTTGCCCTTTATAGTGGGAGCAAAAATAAAACAAAACAAAAAGTGATTCTTGATCACATTATGAAAAATGAAATTGATAATAAAAATTATACGATTCAAACTTCAACAGATAACAATTTCAATGTATTAGATTCAAATAATAACAAAGTTGAAAATAAAGAAATTCAAGAAATAAAAAAATATATTTCAGCTAGTGATATTCAATCTTACGAAATTTACAAACAAACTGTTGATTATAAATTATTAAACCAAGTTTCACTTGGTGTTGATGCTAATGGAAATAATAACACAGTCACTGATATAATTAATGACTCACCTGAATCAGTAAAAAAGAAATTAACAGAAACAACATTAGCAAAACTTGCTATCCCCGCTCTAATACTTTCATATTTGTTTGGATTTATTGGTGGAAAAGATAAAGATGGAAATAAAACATCATTTATGTCGAGATTAGGAAAAGTTATATTATGAGGTGCTGCCTTAGGATTAACAGCAACAACTATTAATGAACTTTGAGGTGATACATGATCAATGATCAAATCAGCTAAAAATAAAATAAATGAATTATGAGATATTGGTTTAGACTATGCATCTAATACATATAACCAAGTTAAAGAATGAGCAAAAAATACATTAAATAATAATCCTGCTCTGAAAAAAACATATACAAGTTTAATAGAAGCTGATAAAAACAATCCAACTCCTATTGGAAAACAGAATATCGAAAACCTATTTCAAACTTGTAGTGTAGATACCACTTTTGAATATGTAAGTACTTCAACAATTGAATGATTTACAAACAATGATGGTAATATAGTTGCAAAACAAATATGGTCAGAAATTCCAACAAAAGAAGATTGAAAAGAATATAGCAACTCTGAGTTAAGAAACTTCTTAGCGTTACTTCTAACTAAAAAAGATCATTCAGATTCATATGGTTCAGATTTACTTATTTTAAAAGATCAGCCTACTCAATCAACAAATAATGAAAATACTACTGAATCTACAAATATAACTCCTGTTTCTAGTAATATAGAAAATACTTCTCAAGAAGAATTAGAATCTGTAGAAAAAAAAAAATTAAATAATAATACTTCTGAAGCAAATATTGATTCTCAAGAAGAAATTGAAAAATTAAATAATTTTGTAACTGTTGCCCAAATTATCGATGGAAGACATTACCTTTTCTCTGAAGATGGAAAAAGTGAATTTTTAGATTATTCTCAACTTTCACCAGAAATCTCTGATATTTTACACGATTATGAAACAACAAAATTAAAAGCAGATAATTTACTTTTTATTTTAAATATAGTAGAAATCAAATGAAAAGATGTTCTTCTAAAAAAATTATATAATTCTATTAATGGAGTTAATCCTTTAGATATTGAAAATACAGTCGCATGACTAAATACAACTATTAATGATATACTAAATCAACTTCCAGGAAATGTTGGAAATATCTGAAAAAGAAAAGATGTATTAAATTATCTCACAGAAAATGGTTATTATGATTCAGTATCAAGAGAAATTGTAAATCATAATTTTGACGAAATTGTTTGAGAAATAACTCCAAAAGATTTAGAGAACTTTTATAATTATTATAGGGTTACTCCTCAAATAGAACATGCACTAAAAAGTATTCCAGATTTTGAAGAAAAATTAAGAAACAAAAAAAATGATTTAGAATGATATATTGCTAAATTTAAAGCAGAAATTATATCTCAACCGCAGTTTGCTTGAATAGATCAAAATACAATTATTGACCAAACTAGAAAGAACTTTTTAGAAGGTTATTCAAAAAGTTTACTATTTGAGTGAGCAGTAGCAAATGAAATTACATATTGAATTTTTGAATCAAGCCAAAATAATGAAACTGATTTATTCGCTGAACTTGAATGAATAGGTTGGTTTGATATAAGTGAAAAAAATGCTGATTTTTTGTGAGAAGAAGCACTTATGTTTATTGGAACACAAATTGTAGCTACAGCTGCATGACTTGTTACAGTATGAGCTTGAGCAGTCGCTGTTAACGCACTTGTCTATGGTGCACGTTGAGCAAAGGTTGCAAACTATATTGCAAAATCAGGAAGGATCGTTAATTGAGTAACAAAAGTAGCAAGCGCAGCAACATCTTGAGCGGCATTTAATCTAGGATACACTTGATTGAACTCAGTTGTTGAATGAAAAAACCTATATACAACTGAATGATTTGTTCATTCAGCTATTGGGTGAATTGCATTTAGAGCGGCTTGAAAAGTATTTGAATCACTTAAGCCTGCCTTAAAAACATCTGGAAAATTTGTATTAAAACATCCAGTTGTTACTTCACTGTCAACAGCTTGATTATGAGTTGTATGATATAACACTATACCAGAATCAATTCAACTTGATCCAGGTGAATGGTCACAGGAAGAAATACTAGAAGCAACTACTCTTATTATTACACTTATTCTAGCAAAAAAAGGTCATAATGCTTTTAAAAACTATAGAGCTACTAAAGCAGAAAATGGTATAAAAGTTGATGCTATAAAAAGATGAGAACAATTTGAAACGAAATACCGTTGAGAAAAGTTTCATGCAAAATATAATACAGCAAAAGAAGAAGCAAAACAAAACATAGTGAATAGATATAGTAATATGAAAAATGTAAAACCTAAAATATAAAAAAGAGTCATAATTTGACTCTTTTTTTTAATTGTAGTAATATAACAATACGATTATCCAAAAATTTCTGAATTTAAAGGGGGCTCTATGAGCACAGAAACAAGTAAGAAAAAACTATACATTTTATTTGCAGTATTTAGCTTTGCATATGCAGCAGTATACGTTGTAACTAAATTGTATATGCCATGGTTTTTAGGGAATCAAACACCTATTGCATTAATTGGAGTACTTGCTTTAATTGCATACTTTTTACCAAGAGCAATTGAAACAAAAGCTGTGAGTTATTTCTATCCAATCTATATAGTTCTAATAACGTTCTATATGAACGGAAGTAGTGATGTCTCTTATCTTAGTACTATGATGAGTGTTCTACTTGTAATCGCAAACATTATTGTTGCGTTTATGGTATTCGGCTATATTAGCTCTGAAACAAAATATGGTGTTCCTGTAAAAACACTGGCACTTCTTGCTCTAATCGTAATATTTACAACTAGTACTAATGGAATCCTCTCTGTTAGTGCTGTTGATTATTCTTTTGAAATCACAGGACAAGGATTTTAACTGTGTGTTTTAAAAGATATCCCAAATAGCCACACTTGTGGCTATTTTTTTAAATTTAAAATAAATACATAAATTGTCAAGTTCTAAAACATAGAATAGTTCCTTATTTTTCGCAAAATAAATAAATATATGATAAAATAATTGTAAATATAAATAATTATAAAAACCATGGCTAATAATGTTGAATCTTACCTATCTCAACACTTTGAAAAAAATGAAATCAAAGAATTAGAGAAAAGACCTGATTTTGAAACAACAAAAA